>NZ_PNCW01000058.1:0-29657 GCF_005886985.1 Pseudoalteromonas sp. S3178
TTCCTCTGTATGTTTACGAAAAGCTTTTACTTTCATGACAACTGACTCCTAAATAGGTGTCTACTTTTATGGAGTCAGATCAAAGTACAGAAAAGCGTTGCTCTAGGGCAACGCTTTTTTATTGACGTTTATTTAAGTACAGTTGCTCGTCACAAAGCTAATTAACCATATGCGCCACTTGAATATATAAGCTCATAACTGTGGCTATAAATTTCTAAAATATTGCCAAACGGGTCTTCCATATAAATCATGCGGTATGGCTTTTCACATGGGTAATAATAACGCGGCGCCTTCATACGCTTTTTACCACCCGCAGCCACTATTTTATCAGCGAGTCCTTCTACATCAGGGTCTTGAACACATAAATGAAATATTCCTGTTTTCCAATATTCAAAATTATTTTTAGGGTTTTGCTGGTTTTTAAATTCAAATAATTCTACACCTACCCTGTCACCTGTTGATAAATGGGCTATTTTAAAACTGCTCCACCCAGCACCGAATACATCTGTACACATTTCACCTATTGGTGATTTATCTTCTGTTATTTTTGTAGGCTTCATAATTAAATACCAGCCCAACACCTCAGTATAAAACTTAACGGCTTTTTCTAGGCTTGGTACCGAAATACCTATATGCGAAAACGTCCGTGGATAAGGCATGTGTGAAGCAGGTAAGCCATTTGCTTGCTCGCCTTTACCAGCCGCTTGCAGGTTGGCATTAGCATTTAAACTAGTAAACAGCATAGGCAGCGCCGCAGCACCCAACCCTGCTGCCGATAACTTCATAAAGTCTCTACGGTTTAACTCTTTTTTATTCATGGCATGTTCCTTAACGACAAGGGCGTTAAAAGTAATTAAAGGAGATTAATTAGCCATAATAAATGAATGTAGTGAGGACAAAAATTATCAAATATGATGTTTATGATTACGCTTTGTGATGATAGAGCTGGGACATATTTATTATTTTACTGCGGCTCTATAAATATTCAGGTTTTGCCATACATCATCCGCTACTAAAAAATTAGGTATTACATCTACAAGCAAAGCGCCTGAACTCAACGCTTTTCTATGTTACTTACTTAAACTTTGATTAAGTGAAAGCATGATCGAGGGACAAGTCGGCGTTCAATGATTTGGATGTATGGAGTCAAAGTTTACCCGCTTAGCTAAGCGAGTATGGGTCTAGCGCCGTTTGTATTTTTGGCGATTGTTTGAAGTAGTTTAGAGTTGGAGGCTTACCGAAAAACTTGTTGCTTTTCGGTGTTGTGATTAATTAGCTTTGCTTAGTGGCCCTGCGGGGTTTCGGGAATTAATCTAAGTGTGCAGATATCTCAACAAGCTTCCGATAATCACTCAAGCATAAAGTATTTTCAAAAATTAAAAAGCTTAATTTAAAACGTAGCTTTTTGTCTTCCCCGTAACTCTGTTTTGGAATTATACCTAAAAGCTTCCTATGAATTATGTTTAGTTCTTCTGAAACTTCATTATTGCGTTCATACAGGCTACCAAAAACCTTCAGGTATTCTGATAAGGAGGTGGTGTGCTTGTATACAAACTCTGGTGGCTCATATTGGTTATTCGAAGACTCATAGCCTAATAATTCTGTACTTATTTTGCTATATAAAGCCCTATCATTAGAATAATTAATTGATATATCAAATTTAACTGAAGCAAGTTTTGAGAAAAATTCAGGTTTTTTACTATTAAAATAGTCTAGTGTTGTTTGACCTGTAAATGAATCAATAAGAAGATCATAAACTTCGAAATTCCTCTCCATTAAGGTCAATAGTGTTAATATATAAGGTACATCTATAGTTTTTCGATTGCTCACATCAGAAAAAATAGATTCTGCTCTATTGAGCACCTTAATAGATTGCCTTGGGGAAAGCTCTAAAGCATTAAAAATATCACTACAAAGAGTGTAGAAATCATCTTTTTCAAAATTTACAAATGGAAAAAGTATGACTTCTCTATTAATCAGCTGTTCTTGACTTAATGATTTTAATTGACAATGATTTTCCAATAAAAGCTTGGATACTTTAGTTCTTAGTATATATTTATTATCGAAAAATCGACTTAAATATTCCTCCGCATTGAAGCCAGTGCCATAAACAGCTTTTACTGTATGGGCTAGCTGCTGGGTATTTGTTGCAACAACAAATGAAAGCCCTGGTATGTCAAACACATGCTTTATTGCTTCTAACATCTCCACAGCATAGGTGGGCTTACAGCGATCCAATTCATCAATAAAAATAAATGCGGGATAACTATTTTTAATAGTTTCCATATTTTTAACAGGATTATCGACGACGTATTCAACCCAGCTTTGAATAGCTAGCTTTAATGTTTTCACGCTCTCTTTGCTATCAGTAACTTCTTTACAGAATACCTCTAGTACTTTTTCACCAGCTTTAGAGAAATCAATCCCTTTATTTGAAAGGTTTTCGTTTATAGCCTCTGATGAATTAAGAACATCAAAATCAAAGCCTAAATACCTTTTCATTAAAGCACTACCAACCCTTGGAGCCGCAGCTTTTATTATTTCTTTAAATTTTGCTTTAGCTTTAGGTGAATCAGCGCGATCTGTTTGCGTTTTTAATTGCTCTATGATTTCACTTAAAACAGTCATTAACGGAGATTCAAGGTAGTCAATAGCCCAGGCATCAATATAGACGACAGGATGATTTCCTTTTAAATCTTCACTCCAACGTTTCAAAAAGTAGGTTTTACCTGCCCCCCACTCTGCATCAAGGTTTAATACATAATTTGATAGATTACTCTTATCCGTACCACCTTTAGCTTTTATTAAAGACGTTAAGTAAGTTGCGTATTTTGCTCTATCGAGATTATCAGCAGAAAATGTTTGCTCATCAACCTTTTTAGTCTCGTTCCAATTAAAATCCATTTTATTCTCATTTCTTTAAATTTGTTTTATTAGAGTGGTGTAGATTTGTGTAGACTGTGATGCACAATATATAAAAGGACTTGAAATGTCATCAACTCAAGAAATGTCATATTCGATAAAAGAATCATTAAAAGATAAAGTAACTCACCCACTTTTGGGAAGCTTCATTATTTCTTGGTTTTTTTTCAACTGGAAAGCTGTTTATTTTATGCTTTTTGCTAATCACGATAGTGTCTACAAACTAAAGACTGTTTCAAACATTTATTCTGATATATGGCTAAACTTAATATTACCTCTAATTTCAGCATTAATTTTAGGCTTTGTCTTACCGTGGGCAACAGCCCTGTTTACACGTTCAGCAGCTAGAGCTAATGAATTTTACTTAAACTCACAACCGCTGCATTACAAAAAGCACAGTTTAACAATTGAAGAATCAAATAAACTGAGAGACTTATATCTTACAAAAGATACTGAGACTCAAAGTAAGCTTGATGAGTATCGTGCTGAATTAGACAAAACAATTGAAGAATGTAAATCAAGAATCATTAATATTAAAGATAAATACGACAAGAAGTATTTACTTCTGGCCGAGTGTAAACTTGCGGAAAGCTTAATTGAAAGCTCATTAGTACTCAATCAACAATTAAACCTAAAGATTCTGCAACACTTCTTTGATAATTTAAGTGATGGAGACTCGTGTTACGCGATACTAGAAAAAGAAATCTCACTCCCTAACTATGAATTAAGAAATGCCTACGAAAGGCTACGTTCGCTAGAGTACTTAGTAGATCTAGCAAATGAGGAACATGATGATGCACCTGTTGGTATAACAGATAAAGGCATCAAGCACATCTGCGATATGAAAAACCAAGCAATTAGTCACTCTATAAATTAAAACAACCCTACTGCCTCCTTTGTAACAAATCTACGCTGTTGCTGAATAATCTCAGCAACACACTTTTGGGTTAAGCCAAATTTAATAACTAAGCTTTTCATGTTGTAGCATTAAACTCCTACCATATATGAATATACCGTAGTACTGCTTTTAGCGTTGATCTCTTGGTTTATATAAGAATTTTTGGATAAGTGAGCATTAGAGTTGTGGGTTGGGTTTCGTTTCACTCAACCCAACCTACATATCGCAGAGCGGCTTATCGCTTACAGCTAAGCACTTACAACTGCCCTTTCGCTTTAACTAATTCCTAAATACTTATGTACTTGTATTGATAGGCGCCAATTTTTGGCAATACAGGTGTCAATTGCGAGTTTAGTTGCTGATACTTTTTGGCTTATTGGCTGTAAATAAACAAGCTTTGGGTTAACACCTGTTTTTGCAAATAACGCTTCTAACTCTTCTACGTGCTTTTGCATAGCAACGGGGTGTTTAATTTCGTTTGCGCGCTTCATGGCGCTGGTAAGTACTTCATAACCGCCGCGCATGTTTATTTTAGGCGATACAGTAACCCATGTTTGCTCTGGGGCGAGTATTTCAAACGTGCCGCTGGTTTCTATTTGTGTGCTAAAACCGTGTTCGTGTAATAAGTTACATACTGGGTTTAAATCGAACATGCATGGCTCGCCGCCAGTAATTACAACATGCTTTGCGGTGTAACCACGTGATTTAAATAGTTCGAGCACTTGCTCTGCGCTGGCATCGGCCCAGTGATCTGAGTCGGCTTTTTTTTCTACGGTTTCATCAAGTGATACTTTATATACGTTGTCGACATCCCATGTTTGTTTGGTATCACACCACGAGCAACCTACAGGGCAGCCTTGCAGGCGCAAAAATATTGAGGGTGTGCCAGTAAAACTTGCTTCACCTTGGATGGTTTCAAACACTTCATTAATTTTGTACAAAAGAGATCTCACTTACTACCTAGTAGCCAAATTGCTACTATTAAAGACGAAAAAGCGCTGTGCAAAAATTGTTATTTAAGCTGCGGCCGTGTAGTATATCGCGCCCTGATATAAACCTCTATTAAAACTAAGAGCAAAACAGATATGACGCAAAAAGTAGTTGTTATTTATTCCGGCGGTATGGACTCATTTACCGTATTAAATAAAGCCCTGCAACAAGGCCATGATGTATATGCCCTCTCATTTGACTATGGTCAGCGTCATGTAAAAGAGCTTAAAGTGGCTGCGCAAGTATGTGAAAAGCTTAATGTTCCGCATAAAATTGTGGATATTTCGGCAATTAACCAACTTATTGGTGGCTCATCATTAACTGATGATATTGAAGTACCTGAAGGCCATTACGAAGAAGAGAGCATGAAGAGCACGATTGTGCCAAATCGTAATATGATTTTGCTCTCGCTTGCAGTTGGTTACGCAGTATCACTTAAAGCAAGCCAAGTTTATTACGGCGCTCATTCTGGGGATCATGCTATTTACCCCGATTGCCGTCCTGAATTTGTGCAAAAAATGGATGATGTATGTCGTATTGCAAACTACGATGCAGTAGAAATTTTTAGCCCATATTTAAATAACACCAAAATTGATATTTTAACCGATGGTATAAAAATGGGTTTAGACTACAGCCAAACATGGACCTGTTATAACGGCCGTGAAAAAGCCTGTGGAAAATGTGGCGCATGCCAAGAACGTTTAGAAGCCTTTAAGCTTAATAATGTTACTGACCCGTTAGAATACGAATAACGCATACTAACACACGCGCTAAACGCAAAAAGGCTATCATCTCGATAGCCTTTTTTGTTATTAATGTAAGTTAAAGCCAGCGTTTTACTTTATTTTTATACTCAGTAAATTCTTCACCAAATAATTTAGTTAGCGCTCGCTCCTCCGGAATTATCTGAAAAAGCGTTAAATACACGACAAAACCAACAATACATAAAAGTGCCCACAGCGAACTCAACCAAATACCCCATCCGGCTAAAATAAACGCAAAGCCAACATACATAGGGTTGCGTGAAATTTTATAAATACCACTGGTTACGAGTTTTGATGCCTGCTCGGGCTTATTAGGGTTTACCGTCGTGCGCGCAAGTTTAAAACTCACCACCCCGGCAATACAAAACAGGCAACCAATGATTACCAGGCTTGCCGCTAAATAGGTAATAAACGCTGTGAAATCAATAACACTATAGTGCGCGATTAACGCCATAATGCCTGCAAAAAACAGTACCACTATAACCGGTGGAATTTTATTATTTAACATAGCAACTCACTGTATTATTTAAAATATGTTTATTATATGGAGATTGGACAACTATTAAACAATATCTGAAGTGTATAAATGATGAACATGTTCAAAGCTTATCTTAAGTAAAGTATACAAATTAAGTTACAATTGTCAGCTTTATCAAGAGCACTTAAAGGTTATACTTTAACCATAAACGAATAATAAAATGATAAGGAATAAGGTTATGTCTGGAACTACGATGATTGTACTTATTGTGCTAATTTCGGTTGGCTCAGGAGTACTTTATGATATGTATAAAAAGCACCTTGAGTTTAAGCATAAAATGCAAAACAACAATAGTGATGCCCATAAACAATTAGCTGAAACAAACGCACAAGTGCTTGCATTAAAAGAGCGTGTACAAACACTTGAGGCTATTGTTACTGATTCAAGCTTTAATGTTAAAGATGAAATTAATAAACTTTAAGTTGTTATAAGTAATTTGGATACAAATGTGCGTTTTCTGGCTGCTTTATTCCATGAGCAGCTAAAAACCCATCTATAGCTTGCCCACAGCCCTGTGGCGCACGAGAGCTGTCTATCTCAAAGTTTAACTGATTAGCATGTTGCTTGCCCATTGAACACAGTGCAACAGCGTTTGGCGAGCGCATAGCAATACTAAGCTCCCCTATTTGCTCAACATTTACATGTTTGCTAAATCGTGCGAATCCTTTGTACTTAAATTGCTCATTTACGTATTCATTGCTTGTCGCAACAAGGGTTGCAATAAATCCATGTAAAAAGCTATTAGTTGACGAGTCAGGCGTTAAAAACGAAATCGTTTTATTATTAAATTCGCTTAATTGGCAGTCGTTACATAACAGTTCAACGGTGTATAAGTGTTGCTCAGCAATTTGCTGATGGCTTTGTAAGTTAATGTTTGCACCTGCAAACACAACACATTTTAGTAACTCATTAACTGATGTGTTTGAACAGCTACCTTTTACAAGCTCTGGATTTTGCGCCATAACAGGTAAATCGTGATGATTATTAAAAGGCGTGCTAGTTGCGTGTTGTTGCGTTAATTGTAAAAGCTCTCTTACTTCGTGCTCACGCGCTATTTTTAGCGCTAAAAAAGCAGTTTGTATCAGCTCAGAAGTAGGTAAGTTTTCTTCAACAAGCCAGCGCCTACCAAATAATAGTTTTTTAGATTTACTATCACCTGGGTAGCTACTTGTTTTGTAGTTGTCGGGGCTGAGTACTGCCACTTGTAGATAAATTTGTTCATCTTTTTGTGCAGCAAGCACTCTAAAGTGAGCCGAAAAATCGATGCTTTCCAGTACTTCATTAACGCTTTTAAGCGTATGCTTGTAGCGTAAAAAATGCTGTGGTACTACCCAGTTACTATTAGCTAATTGCACTAAAGGAGCATATGAAATAGGTTGCTCATAACTGTGTTGCCATTTTTGCTCATCACTGAGTAAGTGATTAATGTGACTCTTTTTATCTGACATAAATAAACCAAATAAACTCGCGCATTGCGATATAAACTATGAACATATTACGTCGTCAATGTCGTAATTAGATCACATGTACGCCTCACTTTAAGGCTTTTTTAACTATCACCGAGTCCTTGATAGTCTGTTATAACTTTTTGATAATAAACCGCATCTTTATTAAGCATTTTATTATAATGATTTATTAGCTGCTGTTTATACGCTTTGTGCTGTGCATGATTAAGATTCCACATGCTTTGCCCGGTATTGCTAATTTCATTTTGGCTGTTAAAGCTAACCTCAATGACCTCATAAAAGCGCTTATTATCGTAAACTATTTGCTCACTTATAAGGCCTAAGCCGAGTGTTTTTAAACCTGTTCGCAATTTATAAGTATGATGTATAGGGCATAAAATAAAGCGCACATGCTCAAGATTATCGACAGCATTATTAGCAATTATTTGCTGCATTAAACTTAACAACAACTCACCGCCAATACCTGCTATTACAACTACTTGGCTTTTATTTTTGGCAATTTCAATTTTGCCTACATCCTGACATAAGACCTGCCACTGCGGTTTTTTATCACAGGATTTTTGTAATTTATTAATAGATGATAATTGCGCACTTAAGTCGTCCATTAAAGTGGCGACTATATCAACAAATATGACTTGATTTGCAGCTGCACGTTTTAATAATGCCATGCCTAAATAACCATGATCGCAGCAGCAATCCCAAATAATATCGTGATGCTGCGAAATTAATGTATCAATGGCGGTTAGGCGCTTGCTGAGCTTCATTTAATCGTTTAATTGTGACGTTTTGTATATCAGTGCTTTTAAGCTTTTATTGCTATCAACTTCAATAAAACGCGCTGTTGGAGCAAGGCGCTCTACAAATTCTATTGCGCCTTGAGTGTGCTCGTTTATTAATGCTTTAAAGTCTTCTTCGCTAAGCTCTGGGCTGTTAGCGCACAATAAAAGTTGAGTTGTATTGCAAAGTAGCTCAGGTAATCTGCGCAATACTTTTTGATAATCTTTGGTAAGAATAAAGCTGCCTTTTTGAAAGCTTGGCGGATCAACAATAATTAAATCAAACGGGGCTGCTTTTTTTAATTTACCAAAAGATTTTAAAATATCATGAGGTAAAAAACTAACGCCGCGCTCAAAACCATTTAACTGATGGTTTTGCTTACCGACTTTAAGTACACCTTTGCTCATATCCATGTTCATCACATGGTCTGCCCCGCCTTGCATAGCCGCAAGCGAAAACCCACATGTATACGAAAACAAATTAAGTACTTTTGCATGCTTGCTATTAGCAGCAACAAACTCACGGCCGCTGCGCATGTCAGGAAATATCCCGGTATTTTGACGGCTTTGCAAATCAACTAAAAACTTAATGCCGTTTTCACTTACAACATGCTGATTAGGCAATTGCCCATAAACCACCGTATTTTGGCTTTGCACGCCAGCACGCTGTTGATATACAAGCGATGTAATAAGTTCAGGTTGATGCTGCTGTGCCCACTGCCAAAGTGTATTGGTGAGCTGGTTTAATGTGGCTTCGTCTATTTCGTCGTACGATACTAAAAATAAACTAGGCGGGTAAAAGTCTAAATTAATATGGCTCAACGCTTCTACGCTGTGACCTCGCCCGTGAAAAACACGACACAGTTCGTTGTTTACAATAGGCGCATCTTCAAGCGCTGTGATAAGGGGAGTAAAGTTTGCTGTCATTTTTAATTAATCAACTGTTGTTGTAGTTCGTGTATTTCATCGCGAACAGAGCCCGCTTTTTCAAATTCTAAATCGCTTGCGTAGGCATGCATTTTCGTTTCAAGCTGCTTAATTTGCACGGCAATTTCTTTCGCGCTAAGTACCTTTTTAGACTCTTTACGAATGAGTTTAAGGTTATCTTTAGGCGCGGCTTCTTCGCCAACATCCATAATATCGGTGATTTTTTTAATAAGTGCTTGTGGCTCAATTCCGTGCTCAATATTGTAAGCGTGTTGTATTTCGCGTCTACGCTCGGTTTCTTCTATCGCTTTGGCCATTGATTTAGTCACTTTATCGCCATATAAAATAGCACGTCCATCTAAGTGACGTGCAGCACGGCCAATAGTTTGAATAAGTGAGCGTGCTGAGCGTAAAAAGCCTTCTTTATCTGCATCAAGTATGGCAACTAAGGCCACTTCTGGCATATCTAGGCCTTCTCGTAATAAGTTAATGCCTACTAACACATCAAACACACCCGCTCGTAAGTCGCGTATTATTTCTACGCGCTCAACGGTGTCTATGTCTGAGTGAAGGTAACGTACTTTTACGTTATGCTCGCTTAAATAGTCGGTTAAATCTTCAGACATACGTTTAGTAAGTGTTGTTACCAGTACGCGCTCGCCTTTTTCTACACTTTTGTATATTTCTGAAAGTAAATCATCAACCTGATCGCCTACAGGGCGAACTTCTATTAATGGGTCTAATAATCCAGTTGGACGAATAACTTGCTCTGCTACTTCGCCTGCGCTGCGCTCAAGTTCAAAGTCGCCAGGCGTTGCCGATACATAAATAGTTTGCGGGGCAATGGCTTCAAATTCTTCAAACCTAAGTGGGCGGTTATCCATAGCCGATGGCATTCTAAAGCCATATTCAACGAGGTTTTCTTTACGGCTTCTATCGCCTTTATACATAGCGCCAATTTGCGATACGGTAACGTGTGATTCATCAATAATCATTAATGCATCATCAGGCAGGTAATCAAGTAGTGTTGGCGGCGGATCGCCCGGTGTGCGCCCTGACAAGTAGCGGCTGTAGTTTTCTATGCCTGAGCAATAACCAAGTTCGGTCATCATTTCTATATCGTATTGAGTGCGCTGCGCTACGCGCTGCTCTTCTACTAATTTATTTACACTAAGTAACTGCGCTCGACGCTCTTTTAGCTCTTCTTTTATTTTTTCTATGGCGCCAAGAATTTTGTCACGCGGGGTGACGTAGTGTGTTTTAGGGTAAATAGTGGCGCGTACTATGTGTTTTTCAATTGCACCAGTGAGGGGATCAAAAATACTTAGGCGTTCTATTTCGTCATCAAACATTTCTACGCGTACAGCAAATGTATCTGATTCAGCGGGAAATATATCAACCACTTCACCGCGCACGCGATACGTACCACGGCCAAAGTCTATATCGTTACGGGTATACTGAATCTCTGCAAGGCGGCGGAGCATGTCGCGTTGGTCTACTTTTTCGCCCACTTTTAAAAGCAGCATCATTTTCATGTATGACTGCGGATCGCCCAAGCCATAAATAGCCGAAACCGAGGCAACAATAATGGTATCGCGTCGTTCAAGCAGTGCTTTTGTAGCACTTAAACGCATTTGTTCTATGTGCTCATTGATTGATGCATCTTTTTCTATAAACGTATCGCTTGAAACAACATATGCCTCTGGCTGGTAATAATCGTAATACGATACAAAGTACTCAACCGCGTTATTAGGAAAAAACTCTTTCATTTCTCCGTACAGCTGCGCAGCCAGTGTTTTGTTATGTGCCATTATTATTGTTGGGCGATTTAAGTCGCTAATAATATTGGCCATAGTAAACGTTTTACCAGTACCTGTAGCGCCTAATAGTGTTTGATGCGCAAGCCCTGCTTCTAAACCTTCTTCAAGTTGTTTAATAGCCGTAGGTTGATCACCAGCGGGCTTAAACTGTGATACTAGTTGAAAATGATCGCTCAATTGTTGCACTCCTGTAACGATTCGCCGCTTAGCGTGTCTAGCTCTTTCATAAACCATTTGTACGCGACTATAGCTGTAAATAAATTACCTAACGCAGCGCCAATAAATAACCCAAATAAACCGGCTATTTCGTTGCCTACATAAGCAAATGGTACATAAAATATAAATAAACGAATGACACTTAGTACCAACGCATTCATTGGCTTGTGTAATGCATTAAACGATGAATTAGATAATATGATCACCCCTTGTAAGCCATAACTTAGCGGGATTGTATAAATAAACAGTTTAATTACGTCTATAACGGCTTGTTCTTTACCGAATAACTGGCTTATAACCCCTGAAAATACAATTAGTAATACGTAAATTGCAAATTGCCATATCATCACAAATTTTAATGTGCCTGTGTAGGCTTCTTTAACGCGGCACAATTTGCCCGCTCCAAAGTTTTGACTGACAAAAGGCGGTAATGTCATAGATAGCGCAAGCACCAATATGCTCGCGATAGATTCTATTCTGCTCCCTACTCCAAATGCAGCAACAGCTTCTGGTCCGTGGTGCGCAACCATAGCGGTCATTACGGCCATTGCAACGGGTGTTAGCATGTTTGCGCCTGCAGCAGGTAAGCCAATTTTTAATATTTTACGAATTGCGCCTATAACCGTTTGCTTGCCCGCTTTGAGGCTCAACAAACGCTTTTTAAACATTAATATATACAAGATAATAACCACTGCAACGGCCCATGCAATGACACTTGCAATAGCGGCGCCTTCAATACCCAGTGCCGGAATAGGCCCAAAACCAAATATAAGTATGGGGTCAAGCACCGCATTTATAAGCCCTGCTCCACCCATTACAATACTCGGTGTTTTTGTATCACCACTGGCGCGTAACACTGAGTTGCCAATCATTGGGGTTATTAAAAACACACTGCCTATAAACCATATGTTCATGTATTCGTGAATAAGCGGAAGTACCTGCGAGCCTGCGCCTAGCAAAGTAAATATTGGGTCAGTTAATGTATAACCAATAAACGAGAGCACAATAACCAGTACAACGCCTACCATTAAAGACACACTGGCATCAAAACGCGCTTCGTCAATTTTGTTACTACCCAGTGCTTTTGCTATTACAGCCGACGTACCAATACCTAAGCCTATCGCTAAACTTATTACGGTAAAAGTAACAGGAAAGGTAAAACTTACTGCCGCAAGTGGCTCGGTGCCTAATAAGCTAATGAAAAAAGTATCTACAATATTAAACATCATTAACGTAATCATGCCGAATATCATCGGGATGGTCATCGTTTTTAATGTAGGTAATATAGGATCGTTTAGTAAATCTGGGCGAGTCGGAGTTTTTGAAATTGCACGCATGAAATAAATAAGCCTCTTTTTACTGAGCTGAACATTTTAAAGCATCAAGGCACTTCAAGCCACGGATTTATCAATACAATTGCCTTAATAAAAGAACTAAACATTCTAAAAAATAGTAAAGGTGAGTTTTTACATCTTTTTGTTAAAATAGAGCCTAAAGCCACTAAAAAACAATTAAAACACATTTTTGTAACTTTTATTACAAACACCGCGCAGTATCTGATGATTTTTTACACAAAGCCTAGGGTTGATTTATCGTTACGAAAAAAATCCCTCATCGAGTTGCATCTATTCCCCTCCAAATCATAACCAATTGTTTTATAATGAATTAAAAATAATGATTTAAAAGCTTGAAATCGTTGTAGCGCCCTAAAACATTGGTGCCGCTGATGTTCTTAAAGTTTCATAAACAGAGTTATCCACAGAAACCGTGGATAACTCATTCAAACCCGCATTTATAAAGGCTTTGAGAGAGCCACAGTTTTTAATCAGCTCTTACCATTTGTGTATATCTTATATGTGACATTTTTATAGACTCGGCTTAAAAACAATCTTCCGCTAATTTTTACTCTTAACAAAGTTATACTCATGTACAACTATAAACGTTCAATATTAAGCCAAGTTATTGATTGCACTATTTTTGAGCGAACGTATTAAACGCCCTATTTATATAATTTAACTACTTTGTTATTTACCAATGAAAATATTTAAAAGAATTTTGTTACAGGCATATTTATAAAAAATAAAACTAGCCATGCAAATAACTGCAAAAAATACCCTGCTACAAAAATAGCTTTTTTATGTTTTTGGGCATCTTTTTAATAACAAGGTACTTTTATGACGTGTTTAATTTAACCAATTTAATAAATTAAAAACCTAAAGCTTCGATAAAATGCGCAATGATATTATTAAAATCTTTAAAAAATTACTTTAATGGAGCTATAAAACACGCAGATCGAACATAAAAACAACGAATAAACCTCTTTTTTAAATTTATGACTTTTATATGTTGACACTTTGCACCTCCATCATTAATATTTCGCCCCGTTGAAAGGCAAGACGCTTCCCCCTTAGCTCAGTTGGTTAGAGCGACGGACTGTTAATCCGCAGGTCCCCCGTTCGAGTCGGGGAGGGGGAGCCAAGTTTTTCAACCATAAACGATTCCCCCTTAGCTCAGTTGGTTAGAGCGACGGACTGTTAATCCGCAGGTCCCCCGTTCGAGTCGGGGAGGGGGAGCCAAATCATCATAATATCACTATTTTAGTTCCCCCTTAGCTCAGTTGGTTAGAGCGACGGACTGTTAATCCGCAGGTCCCCCGTTCGAGTCGGGGAGGGGGAGCCAATTCTAAGAATTTCATAGACATCTAAGCTTAATTCCACTACTCTTCCTTTTATAACTAAAGCATTAATTAAGTTTTTGATGCGCTGTAACTTAGTTTATTAATCAAGGACTTGATTCCTTCCCTTTTGAATTATTAAAAGACTGAAAACATGGCTGGATTTAAAAAACTTATTTTTATACAAATAATCTCATGGCTATTGTGTGTTGCAGCAGGAAGCTACTTCATATCTATAAGCTTTGACAATGCAGTAAGTGACGCCCAAAAAAACGCACAAACTACTGTAACTAAGTATATTAATGGCCTCACTCTAGACGAAACCTCTGCTCAAAATGTAAAACAATCAATCGCAGATGGTAACACTTTTTCAAGCTTTACTTTAAGAGACTACCAAGGTGCTGAAATATTCAGCATAAACTCCCCTATTCGCTTACCTATGTTTGCTGAGTTTGTACAATCTAGCTTTAATTCTGTTCGCCCCCAGTTTGCGGTAAACGACGCCGCAGATATAAAAGTTGAGTTTACGCTTAATATTCAACACTTAGCTGAGCAGCTACAAATTTCTTTATTTATCGTGATTGCCATTTCAGCAATTTTGGTAATTATTCCAATTATTTTGATGCAGTCGATTTTTTATCAGTTAAATAAAAATATCAGCACTACTGTTTCGGATATTATCGATATATACATCAACCAAAATCAGGTAGACGAAAACCTAGACACTGCACTTGATAGTTCAAGACTTAAAACTTTAGGGAAAGATTTAGTACCTAGCTTTAATCGCTTATCGCACTTTTTAAAAACCAAGAGTGAAGATATACAAAGCGCTGCAATGACTATTAAACATGAAGCATATAAAGATGTAATTACCGCCCTTGGTAACAGAAATATGTTTGTTGAGTACTACGAAAAAAACATTGAAAACACCGAGCAAAGTACCTTTGGCTCTTTAGCCATGATCCGCTGTAGCGAATTACAAGCAATTAACCAAAGCCGTGGCTACCAAAAAGGTGATGAATACGTAAAAGGTGTTGCTGATATAATTAAACACATAAGTGGCACCTACACTGGCAGCCAAGTATTTAGATTAAACAGCTCTGACTTTGCTGTTGTATTGCCCCACACTCCTTTAAAAGAAGCCGAGCGTTTTGGTGAAAACCTACAATCGCGCTTTACACAGTACCAACAAAATCAAGAGCTAAGCTCAGTTGCTAATACCGGTATTGTGGGTTACGAAAAAGGTAAACCATTAGGTGAATTGCTGTCTGTTGTTGATAACGCGATGAGTATGGCGCAATCAAAACAAGTTAACGCATGGCATGTACAACGAGAAACCGATTTAGTAAATAATGTAAGCGCAGGATTTGGTAATCAAAACTGGCGTAAGGTTATTAACGAAGTTATTGAATCTAAGCGCGTACATTTAGTAATGCAAAACATTATGCCACTAGGTAAAAGTATTAAAGCGTATGCCGAAGTGCAAGTACGTTTTAAAACCGAAGATAACCAAGTGCTACCAACGGCCTCTTTTTTAGCTATGGCTGAAAAACTTGATATGGCCATTGAGATTGACCGCCTTATTATTGACTCATCACTTGAGAAAGTAAAAAGCCGAAACCTATCTGAAAAGTTTTTTGGCTTAAACGTTACGGCCTCAAGTGCACATAACGACCAGTTTGTTATTTGGCTTGAGCGCCGTTTATTAAAAGATACGCACATAGCCTCTAAATTAGTATTTGAAGTGAGCGAGTTTGGTCTTCAGCAAAATATTAAAGCCAGTAAGCGTTTTATTGATATGGTGCATCGTGTGGGTGCACGTGTAACGGTTGAGCGCTTTGGTGTTGGTTTAACATCGTTTAAATTTTTCCGCGATTTAAAACCTGACTTTATTAAAATGGACGCCAGTTATACCCGCGGGTTAGAAGATGACAAAAACAATCAGTACTTTATGCGCTTAATGGTCGATTTAGCCCACCGCATAGGAGTGAGTGTTTTTGCTGAAGGTGTTGAGAGCCAAGAAGAAAAACACATCATTGAAACCTTATGCTTAGACGGCGTTCAGGGTTATTACATAGAAAAACCTAAAGATATCTAACCTCCCCTTCTAAAACAAAAAAGAGCACATGTTGCTCTTTTTTTGTTTTTAATATTTTATCCTAACCTTAAAATCACATAAATTTTACAGCTTTGTGATCGAAGCGTTATTTTCCGCTGTTTATTTAACTGATAACGACTCGCATATGTTGTTTATCGGGGCAGAAAAAAGGATAATACGCGGGACTTTAATAGCGCGAGGCACACATGACAGAATATGTCTTGTTATTGATTGGAACCGTTCTAGTTAATAACTTTGTATTAGTACAATTTTTAGGCTTATGTCCGTTTATGGGCGTATCAGGTAAGCTTGATACAGCGATAGGTATGTCTTTGGCAACTACGTTTGTGCTTACACTTGCCTCAGTAACGAGCTATTTGGTTAATCAATATATTTTAATCCCGCTAGATATCGAATTTTTACGTACCATGAGCTTTATTTTGGTAATTGCGGTAGTTGTGCAATTTACTGAAATGGTGGTGCGCAAAACCAGCCCTACACTGTATCGTTTATTGGGTATATTTTTACCGCTTATCACTACAAACTGTGCAGTGCTAGGTGTTGCTTTATTAAATATCAAAGAAGATCACTCATTTTTACAATCAGCAGTGTATGGTTTTGGTGCTGCGGTTGGCTTTTCATTAGTACTCGTATTATTTGCAGCGCTGCGCGAACGCCTTGCTGCTGCTGATGTTCCTACACCTTTTAAAGGTGCCTCTATTGCTATGATAACCGCAGGCTTAATGTCGATGGCGTTTATGGGTTTTACTGGATTAGTGAAGTTTTAATATGACCTTGTTTTATGCCTTGATAGCGCTTGGCTCGCTAGCGCTGATTTTTGGACTTATTTTAGGTTTTGCTGCCATTCGTTTTCGTGTTGAAGGCAATCCTATTGTTGAGCAAATAGATACTATTTTACCGCAAACTCAATGTGGTCAATGTGGCTACCCAGGCTGTAAGCCTTACGCAGAAGCCATTGCTAATGGCGATGAAATAAATAAATGCCCTCCGGGTGGCGAAGCGACGGTAAAAAAATTGGCTGATTTAATGGGCGTGGAAGCTAAACCGCTTGCCGGCGGAGAACAAGCCGACCCAATTAAAACAGTAGCCTACATTCGAGAAGACGAATGTATTGGTTGTACTAAATGTATTCAAGCATGCCCTGTAGATGCCATTGTAGGTGCTACTCGCCAAATGCACACCGTACTTATTGATGAATGTACTGGTTGTGATTTATGTGTAGAGCCTTGCCCTGTAGATTGTATTGATATGCTGCCGGTTGCCGAAACAAAACAAAACTGGAAATGGCAGTTAGATGCTATTCCTGTTACGCAAATAGATTAGAGGTTTGAGTGGAAAAGTTACTTGAACAAATTAAAAAAGGCACCGTTTGGGCATTTCCTGGCGGCGTGCATCCACCACAGCAAAAAACACTTTCAAATAGTGCCCAAATTGCTCGCTTGCCCCTGCCAGACAGACTGGTAGTTCCACTTAAGCAACATATTGGTGCTAACGGTAAATTAATCGTTGAGAAAGGCCAATACGTATTAAAAGGTCAACCGCTTACAACACCTGCGGCTAATTGGTCGGTACCCGTACATGCTCCAACATCTGGAACCATTACCGACATTGCACCTATGCCTTCTGCACACCCTTCAGCGCTTCCTGAGCTGAGCATTATTATTGAGCCTGATGGCAACGATGAGTGGTGCAATCTTAATCCAGCGATTAACCCTGCTAAGCTTAGCCACGATGAATTAGTAGATATAATTCATCAAGCAGGTATTAGCGGCATGGGTGGTGCGGGTTTTCCTACTTATGTAAAAGCCGATATTAAGCAACCTATCGAGTTTTTAATAGTAAATGCTGTTGAGTGCGAGCCGTATATAACCGCCGATGACGTATTAATGCGTGAGCATGCCAAGCAAGTTGTGCAAGGCATAGAGCTAATGCAGCAAATATTAAACCCAACGCTTTGTATTGTCGGTATTGAAGACAACAAACCCGAAGCCATTGCCGCTATGACACAAGCAGCAGAGCATAATGCTAATATTGTTATTCAAACAGTGCCTACGGTTTACCCCTCAGGTGGTGAAAAACAATTAATAAAACTACTCACCAATCGAGAAGTGCCAAGCGGTGGTATTCCGGCCGATATTGGTATTTTAGTGCATAACACGGGTACTTTATTTGCGGTGCAGCAAGCTGTATACGAAGGTAAACCACTTATTGAACGAGTAATTACCGTAACGGGCAATACTATTCATAAGCCCGGCAATGTGTGGGCATTACTAGGCACTGAAATAAAACATTTACTTGATTGCCAGGGGTTTTCCCCAGTGCCACAACAACGCGTTGTAATGGGCGGCCCTATGATGGGCTTTACCTTGCCCACTGTACGTATTGGTGTAGTCAAAACGACTAACTGTATTTTAGCCCCTGATCATAAAGAGCTGGCAGAACCAGGCCCCGAAAAAGCCTGTATACGTTGTAGTGCCTGTGCAGATGCCTGCCCTGCTTCGCTATTACCGCAGCAATTGCAGTGGTTTGCCAAGTCAAAAGAGTACGACAAACTACAAGAACATAACTTATTTGATTGTATAGAATGTGGTGCGTGTGCCTACGTGTGCCCAAGTGAAATCCCTCTTGTACAATACTATCGCGTTGCCAAGGTTGAAATTAAAGAACAACAAGCCGAAAAAATTAAAGCAGATAGAGCAAAAGAGCGTTTTGATGCCCGTAAAGAGCGCTTAGAGCGTGAGCAAGAAGAGCGTCAAAACCGCCATAAACGTAAACCGGCCGCTAAATCTGACGATGAAAAACAAAAAGTAGCAGATGCACTAGCTCGTGTTAAAAACAAATCAGATAACGGCGGCGAAAAATCAGCGGTTGCTGCCGCTATTGCACGCGCTAAAGCTAAAAAACAACAAGGCGAAGAGTTGGAGCCCGATAATACTGAAGTAGCAAAAGAGCGCGCACTTCGAAAAGAGCAAGCTCGCAAATATAAAGAGCAAAAGTCACAAACAGATGACTCAGATGATACTGCACCAGTTGATGATAAAAAGTCAGCCGTAGCCGCTGCAATTGCTCGTGCTAAAGCTAAAAAAGCAGCGCAAACACAAGGTGATCAAACTAATACAGATGATGCCAATACAGCAGCGCCTGTTGATGATAAAAAAGCGGCCGTAGCCGCCGCAATTGCTCGTGCTAAAGCTAAAAAAGCAGCTAAAGCACAAGATGAGCAAACTAATACAGATGATGCCGATACAACAGCGTCTGTTGATGATAAAAAAGCGGCTGTAGCCGCCGCAATTGCCCGCGCCAAAGCTAAAAAAGCAGCTAAAGCTGCCGAGCAGACTGATCAACCGGAAGAGCCAAGTATCAACGAGCCGCAAACAGATAATGTTAAACCTGAAGAATCACAAACAGGCTCTGTAGCAGATAACAAAAAAGCGGCTGTAGCTGCTGCGATTGCACGTGCTAAAGCTAAAAAAGCGGCAAAAGAGGCACAGCAGACTGAGCAATCGATTGAGCCAAGTATTGACGAGTCGCAGGCCGATAATGTTAAACCTGAAGAATCACAAACAGACTCTGTAGCAGATAACAAAAAAGCGGCTGTAGCTGCTGCGATTGCCCGTGCAAAAGCTAAAAAAGCAGCAAAAGAGGCACAGCAAACACAAAGCAATGAAGATACTGAGCAAGTGGCGACAGCAGAGCCTGAAACGCCAAGTGAAACTAGCCCAGAACAAACCACCGCCCAAAAGAAAAAAGCCGCAGTGGCCGCAGCTATTGCTCGCGCCAAAGCCAAAAAGTTACAAAAAGAAGGAAATGATCAGTCATGAAATTAACCATGGCCAGTTCGCCGCATAATCATAGCCATAAATCGCTAACACGATTAATGCTAACCGTTATTGCTGCGTGTATTCCAGGGCTCATTGCTCAAGTTTTCTTTTTTGGTACTGGTGTACTTATTCAGTTAGTGCTTGCACTTGTTGCTGTAAGCGCATTTGAAGCTGCCATTATGTTAATGCGTAAACGCCCTGTTTGGCCTGCATTGAGTGATGGTAGTGCTTGGCTTACTGGTGTGCTATTAGCACTGAGTATTCCGCCGCTAGCGCCTTGGTGGATAATTATTATTGGTTGTTTATTTGCCATTGTAATTGTTAAACAGCTTTATGGCGGGCTTGGTTTTAATTTATTTAACCCTGCAATGGCCGCATATGTTCTGCTTTTAGTATCGTTTCCGGTGCAAATGACAGCTTGGCTACCTGTCAGTGATTTAATAAATACGCCAATTGGATTTGTTGATCAATTAAGGCTCATATTTACCGACTTTACGGCCTCAGGTTTTAGCCTAGATCAAATGCGTGCTGGGATTGATGGCCTAACAATGGCCACACCTCTTGATACTGTTAAAACAGATATAGCACACGGTTTAACCGTTACCGAGAGTATGCAAAAGCCACTATTTAATGAATGGGCAGGCCTTGGTTGGATGTGGGTTAATTTAGGGTTTTTAGCGGGTGGTTTATACCTTTTAAAAACCAAAATAATTAACTGGCATATTCCTGTTAGTTTTATTGTAAGTTTAGCGATATGTAGTGCAATAGGTTACATTGCGGCGCCTGGTACCGAGCCTGGTACAGTATTCCACTTATTAAGTGGCGCAACCATGATGGGGGCATTTTTTATTGCCACTGACCCTGTATCTGCTGCAACCACAAATAAAGGTCGCTTAATTTATGGCGCTCTCATTGGCTTATTAGTGTATTTAATTCGTACTTTTGGTGGCTTTCCTGATGCAATCGCATTTAGCGTATTATTAATTAATATTGCTGTGCCGCTTATTGATTACTACACGCAACCACGTACCTATGGCCACGGAGCAGTAAAATGATTATTTCATCAATGGCTAAAAATGGCGCTATTTTAACGGCTTTTGCACTGGTAACAACGGGTTTAGTTGCCTCAATAAACGCACTCACCGCAGATAAAATTGCAGAGCAAGAGCAGCTACAACTTACAGCGCAACTACAAGAAGTACTCGACCCAAAATCGTACGACAACGAACTATCTACAGATTGCGTTATATTTACTGATGAAACGCTTGGTCCATACGCTAATCAAGTTATTTACCGTGCTCGTAAAAATAATAAACCCGTTGCCGTCGTTATTCGCCACGTTACGCCAAATGGTTACAGTGGTGATATTAACTTACTTACAGCCGTTTTAAGTGATGGCTCTATAGCTGGTGTACGTACAACTAAACACGAAGAGACACCCGGCCTTGGTGATAAAGTAGAAGTAAAAAAATCGCTGTGGATCACAACCTTTAATGATTTAACCGTTGATGGCGAAGATGATGCACGCTGGGCAGTTAAAAAAGATGGCGGCCAGTTCGATCAATTTACAGGCGCTACAATCACACCGCGTGCAGTTGTAGGCTCTGTTAAAAACGCAGTTTTATTCGCACAACGCAATTTTGACGATATTTTTGCAGCGCCAAATGCCGAATGTGTAGAGGTAAAAAAATGAGCGAATTAAAAACACTATACAAAGAAGGGGTCTGGGTAAATAACCCAGCCCTTGTTCAGCTTTTAGGGTTATGCCCGTTACTTGCCGTTACCTCAACAGTAACCAATGCACTTGGCTTAGGCCTGGCTACTTTATTAGTACTTGTAGGCTCAAATATTACTGTATCGGTTGTACGTAACTGGGTACCTAAAGATATTCGCATCCCTGTATTTGTAATGATTATTGCAGGCTTTGTAACCATAGTTCAGTTACTTATGAACGCTTACACCTTTGGTTTGTATCAATCGCTTGGAATATTTATTCCGCTTATAGTGACAAACTGCGCCATTATAGGCCGCGCCGAAGCATACGCATCTAAAAACCCTGTGCATTTATCAGCATTCGACGGCCTAATGATGGGCTTAGGTTTTATGGCCGTACTGGTAGTGCTAGGTACAATGCGCGAACTAATAGGCCAAGGCACATTATTCGACGGTGCCGATTTACTATTAGGCCCGTGGGCACAAAGCCTGCGCATAGAAGTTTTTAGTTTTGATAACCAGTTTTTACTCGCTATTTTACCGCCAGGTGCCTTTTTAGGGCTTGGTCTACTTATTGCGGCAAAAAATGTAATTGACGCACAAATAAAATCAAAACAAGTAACGCCGCCTGAGGCTGAAAAAGGTCCACGCGCACGTGTTACTAGCTTAACTTAAGGGGAAAACGCATTAACTTATTTAAAAGCTAATGCGTTTTAAGTTGCATGAATAAAGAAAAACGTCACCAAATACTTTCGCGCCTACGCGATGATAACCCACACCCAGAAACCGAGCTTGAATACTCAAGCCCGTTTGAGTTACTTGTAGCGGTCACACTCTCTGCGCAAGCAACTGATATAGGTGTTAATAAAGCCACGCGTAAATTATTTCCGGTTGCTAATACGCCACAAGCCATTTTAGATATTGGCCACGATACACTGCGCGATTATATTAAAACCATTGGGTTATTTAATTCAAAAGCCGCAAACGTGTATAAAATGTGCCAAATACTGGTTGATGAACATAACGGTATCGTCCCCGAAAACCGCGAAGCCCTCGAAGCCCTACCCGGTGTTGGCCGAAAAACCGCAAATGTCGTACTCAACACAGCCTTTGGTTGGCCTGTAATAGCCGTGGATACACACATATTCCGTGTTTCAAATCGTACTAAACTCGCCATGGGTAAAGATGTTGTCGCTGTAGAACAAAAGCTTGAAAAGGTTGTCCCTAAAGAGTTTAAAGTAGATGTTCACCACTGGCTAATTCTACACGGACGCTATACCTGCGTAGCGCGTAAACCTAAATGTGGCAGCTGTATTATTGAAGACTTGTGTGAGTTTAAAGAAAAAACGGACTAACAATTGAAAAGCTATAGCAATAAAGCACAATTATACAATTTGCTTTTAGCCATTACTTCAGCGTTTTGTATATGGCTCTCGAATGGCTTTATCACCTTTATTGCTTTTAACGAGTCTGTTGCAGGAGTGAAATTTGAAGATCTTTTGCTCATATTTTCAAATATCGATATTTTTCAAGTTTTAACCTTTCCTGAATTTTGGGAAGCTAATGCAAATCACTCTTTCATTGAGGCCCCTGGTTTATGGTTTGAGCCAGTGACTATTTTATCTTCGATAAGCTCATTACTTCTAATAATTTTATTTTCTATGTATGTAATTAAGTTAAAATCTGAAACAATATCTTTATCATTACTCTTAATTGGATTTTTATACTTGCTTGTTTCATGGGGTGTTTTGCTAGATGTATCAGATGCAAAGATGATTGGGCCCTATTTAAGTATTGGCATTCAAGGTCTGTTATTACATTCTTTTATAAGTTGCCTAATTTGTGTTTTTACCTTATCAAAAAATGTATATTTTAAATTTAGTACTATTTAGTCTTTCTTTGTTTAGTAGCTTTGCATTTGCAAGCGAAATAGATTGGCAAAACAATGCGGCTGAACATATTAGGTTAAATATAATTCTGTTTATTAACCTTGGACTTCTCATTCTCATTTTGTTTTTCTCATTTCGTCATATTAAAAGATTAAAACGACTGAATGTAACCATCACAAATGAATCGTTAACCGACCCTTTAACAAAAGTATTAAATAGAAAAGGCTTTCACGAACAAGTCTCACGCTTAGATGAACAAAGTGGCTTTTTACTCATTGCAGATATAGATAACTTTAAACTCATTAATGATCGATTTGGACATAATGCTGGTGATAAAGTTCTTCAAAGAGTAGCCCATGCTTTAAGAGTCCAAACTAGAGAAAAAGATATTGTAGGACGATATGGCGGAGAAGAGTTTGTAGTTTTCTTTCCAAGCAATGATGTTGAAACCGTAAAAAAGATTTCACATAGGCTTGTAGTAGCCATTGCAAACCTTAATTTAAATGATATATCACCCGAATTGCAGAGAGTAACAATTAGTGCGGGTGTAGATAAAGGTGATACAAAACTCTCTAAGTTTGAAAGATTATATGAAAACGCAGATCAACTATTATATAAAGCTAAAGCGGCTGGTAAAAATCAAGTCATCGTATTTGATAACTAACAGCTTAAGCCTTAGCTAATCCACTTCTAGTCGCACTGCAGCAATACGGCATCTAACCGTTTAGCTATCTGACAACTCTATGCTCTTAATAAATAGCGCCATAGTTACTAAACGCTCACCGACAATAAATGCAATGGCGCGCTTAACCCAAGGCGCTTTAATATTTGTGTAATTTAATTTAGCTAATACGCAGCCTGTGGCAATTAAAAGTACTAGTGATGACACGCTGTAAAACCAAACCATGTGTTGCTCTAGGTGTGCAAATAGGTCAATTTCAAATAGCACATCAAACCCAATAAACACATAAGCCATATAAAAAGGGGCTGACATTAATAACAACTTAGTTAGTTGCAATTTATGTGAGCAAAGACGGTAAATGTCTTTTTGTAGCTGGCTAATTGGTTTTGCATAATCAATGTTATAAATATGCACTATTTGGCCAATATTACCCGCAAGGCCAACAATGGCAAATACAGCCAAGATTAAAGCAGATATTACAGGCGCTGAAACACTAACGTTTTTTGCAATATACTGGCCCAATAACAAAATAATAAAAAAGAATATAACGCTTTCAATAATACGTGCCCATTTCATATTGCTGAGTTCTTTCATTTGTTTATTCACTTTTGTCTCACTCAGCATTGATTGGTTTATTGTAATAGCAGATTCGTTAAAACTATTTTGCTGCTGCCATGTGTTTCTAAAATTATCTAAATTCATACTAAGCCCCCTGTTTTTCAAATTGATTTTTTAGTGTTTCTTTAATTCGGCCTATTCGCGTAGCGACATTGGTTTTACTTATGCCTAAACTCTTCGCTATGCTTTCGTAAGGCTCTTCTTCCAAATACAGCAACATAATGGCTTTATTTAACTTATCGAGCTTTCCTATAAATTCATATAATTGCTTAACGTCTTCGCTTTTATCGTCTTGTGCTGAAAAATCCGCTATATGCACTATGCAATGCTCATTTGCATTGGCTTTATCTTCTCGTTTACTGTCTTTGCGGTAATATGAAATTGCCACATTAAGCGCGACTCGGTACATCCAAGTAGAAAATTTATAGTCTTTGTTGTAATTGTCATACGCAAGCCACATGGTGGTGAGTATTTCTTGCGCTAGGTCTTGGCGATCATCTCGATTTTGACAGTATGAATTCACAATTTTATACACAATGCCTTTATGCTGCTCCATTGTCTGCGCAAATAGCGCCTTTTTATTAGTGTTCATTTACGCATAAATCCATCGTTTAAATTAATCTCATTACGTATTTGGCTCATCGCAGTTTCATTGTGTTTAATTTCTAATGCATCTGTTTTTAAAAGCAACACGGTGCGGCGTTATGGCTAATGCAATACAGCCTGTACACATTTAAATATAAATATTTTAGCTGCACGATAAAACTCACATAATCGTCTTACCTAGTTATTCGCAGTATCGCTGCAATAATCACAACTATTTAAAAAAAATAATTATTGGAGGGAGTAATAAGCTAAGCAAAGGAGCTAAGCGAGGAATTAATTTTTTTCTGCCTTGCTATTAAAAGGGGATCCCTAGTTAAAAGAATTCTTAATATAGCAATTGTTAATATTATTGTATCTCTGGTTATCAAACGTGACCCAGGCTAAAGGTGGTAAAAAAACATACAATTTGCTATTAATAATGAATAATAATTTAACAAGGTTTCTGCGTTAGCAGTGTAAGAAACCACATAACTTCAAGGATGTATTTTGCAAAGTAATTATTCATAATTTCAGCCAAATAAGTGGTCATTATTAAATTTAACTGTTGTGCTTATACTGGCGGGTTCATTTTATTATTTGGGTCAATTTTCTATATTTCATTCGATTCTTTTAAGCCTAATTTGTTTTATTTCATTTTTAACCTTATTAATTTTAAAGCGTTGGAAAACATATATTAATTTTTTAAAAGCAATAGGAGATGAGGTAGATCGAGACAGATTCCACTTAGGTGATCACATAGTATCGATGGTTCCTTACAGGAACTTACAAATAACACTTCATGCACGTATGGATGAATCAGCTTTATTAATCAAAAAAGCAAATTGTTATATTTCAATTAATCTAAAAGATATTTGCTCATTTGAGCCAACTGAATATTTCGGACAGCCAATCGCGAAAGTAATATTGGCCGATAATAAAAACTTAGCTCCCGCACTCTATGTACCATGGTCTGAAGAAATGGCGCTAACTCAAAGTAAAGCAGATGGGTAAACGCCTGTGTTTGCTTATCACGCCTTAAAGGTATTAAGAGTTACACTCTAAGACGATACTAAGATTTATAGCGCTTTAACCCTGATACTAAGTGCGTACTTTTAAATACCACCAAATTAAAGGCGCGAGTATCACTAATTCAATACCAACATTTAGCCACTGTTTTGCTACCGAGCCATCTAACATAATGCCAATAAGCCTTGCGACTAAAAGCCCTACCAGTAACGATGACAGTGTTGCGGCTATGGTAGCTTGCCAAGGTGCGAGCTGATGATGAAATTGCAGCAATAAGCCAAAACCAATAAATAATCCCCACCAAATTCTACGCTCTACGGCCTTAAAAATATCGCTAGGGACTGGCTTACTACTTATCAGCTCGGGGTTGGCAGCTAATACTATGCCGAAAATAATTAACACTGCACCAACAATCCTAAAAATGACTATATTATCCATGATTAATTCCTTAGGTTGGTTGCTTGATTAATCGCTTGCTCAACAAGCTCCCCAGGTAGCTCTTTTGCTTGGCTCCACTGCTTTGGCGATTGCCCATACATACGCTTAAACTCTCTGCTAAATTGTGATGAGCTCACATAGCCAACCGTCATTGCGGCGGCGCTTACATTCATGCCCGCTGCAATTTTCATCGCAGCGGTATTTAAGCGCATTGATTTAACAAATTGGATAGGCGACATGGTAGTGGCTTCTTTAAATTTACGGTGTAAAACCGCTCTACTTACTCCTACTTTTGCAGCTATATCATCTATTGTTACAGCCTCATGTAAGCGCGAAGATAAATAGTTAATGGAGCGTGCTATTTCATTACCTACGCCAAATGCCCGTTGAGCAGTCTGCCCTGCTTCGCCTTTTAAAACAGCGTAATATAATTCACGAAGGCGTCCCTCCCCTAATACCGACATATCAACGGGTTTATCTACTAATTCAAGTAAGCGCAGTAATGAACTTGTGAACGCGGTGTCCCATTTAGCTAACGCTAGCCCTTGTGGCGCGTTGTTTAAAGTATGCTTGTTAACACGGCTTGTAGCCATTGCAATGCTCAGCTCGGTCATTACCTTTGTATCCAGAGAAATAATAACCCCTAGCAATGGGTTATCGGGTGATGCGGTGGGCGTACCTGCTTCAACTGGCATTGACATTGGGCAGCACATGTATTGATTTTCATCGTAAACAAAGTGTTTACCATCGAGTATGGCTTCTTTAGCGCCATTAACTATTGCAACAACACACGGCTCGTAAACGGCAGGTGCACAGCGCATCGACTGCGTTACTTTAAAAAGTTGCACACCTTTAATGCCTGTTTCAATTAGATCACTGCCTGTATTGGCTGAGCTAGGTAATGCGCTGTTTAACATTTTATTTTGTATTAACTGCTTAATTTGCTGTTTACTCATATCGCTGCGCTTTTTTAATAAACTATGAACTAAACGTACCACCGAAAAAAACCAAGCTCAACGATGCGATACAAATAGGCATGTTTTAGAGAGTATTTCGCCTAGTTACTGGCTTTAGTGAGAGCTATATTGCCTATCAAGCAATTATATAAATGATAGGAATTTACTAATGAGTATAAAAAATCAATTTGGACCGGCAGGCTGGACACCTGAGCTATTAAATTCTTTAACAGGAAAATGCTATGTAATTACTGGCGCTAATACCGGTGCAGGTTTTGAGGCAACACGTATGTTACTCAGTAAAGGGGCTAAAGTAGTTATGCTTAACCGAAACCCTTTAAAATCTGATGAGGCAATCGCAAAATTAAGGCAAGAGTTTGGCGTTAATACCGATGTGAGTTTTATAAAAATGGACTTAGCAGAGCTTGCATCGGTGCGCCAAGCAGCCAGCGATTTATTAAATACAACACCGAAAATTGATGCACTTATTTGTAATGGTGCAATTGCACAAGTGGCGACTCAACAATTTACTAAAGACGGCTTTGAAAGTCAGCTTGGTGTTAACCATTACGGACACTTTTTACTGTGCGGCCTTTTATTTGAAAGGCTAAATGAATCTAATGGGCGCATTGTGGTGGTTGCCAGTGAAGGTTACAAAATGGGACTTAAAACTATTCAGTTTAATGATATGGACTGGGATAAAAACTATCATCCAAATAAAACCTACTGCCACAGTAAACTTGCCCAAATGATGTTTGCCTATGAGCTACAAAACAAAGTTGCAGCGGCTAATAAAAATGTGCAGGTATATGTATGCCACCCAGGAGCAGCTAACACGTCTCTAATTGGCGAAAATGTTAACTTTATCACCCGTTTTACATGGTCATTAATTGTAAAAATGGGCTTAGCGCAATCGGCGGAGCAAGGCGCCTACCCAGAGGTGATGTGTGCCACAGAGAAAAACCTAAAACAGCGCGCTTATTATGGCCCATCAGGCAGGTGGAATTGGAGCGGCCCTGTAGGTGAATGCACGCTTGAATCATTTGCTTTAGAGCCAAACGTACTGAGTAAACTATGGGCTGTTTCGCAAAAGCAAACTGCTTTTAAATGGACTTTTTAATTTAAGTGTTAGTAAGCGTTTAAAGGCACAAAGTGTAATGAAAACTAATTTTTTGAGCTGCTTAATACTATTACAACTGCTATTAATTACCGGCTGTAGCAGTACCGCTAACGAGCCTATTTTATATAAGCCAAACGATGAGCTTGTCATACTTGCACATGGACTAGGCAGGAGCGATTGGGCAATGTGGTACTTTGCCCAGCAGCTTAAAAATGCAAATTATAAGGTATGCAGCCTAAATTATGCTTCTATCGGGGAAAGCGTTGAAGATGTGTTAGCGCAAACAACCACGCAAATTAATGCCTGTATTTCTAATGCCAGTAAAATACATTTTGTAGGCCACTCCCTTGGGGGACTAGTTATTAGAGCGTACTTACAAAACAACCTTGCAGTATTAAATAATAATACCCTTGGTAATGTTGTTTTAATTGGTACCCCTAATAAAGGCAGTGAACTTGCCGATCATCTAAAGGGCTCATGGTTAATGCACTTAGGGGGCGGTATAAGCCAATCACTTATTACAGGCAGTAATAGTTTAGGCAACAAAATAAGTGAGTTAAGTCTTAATGTAGGTGTTATAGCTGGCAATAAAGCATCCCTCCTTACACAAAGTTACTTTAACAGTAAAAACAATGAGTTGGTGTCTGTAGAATCAGCTAAGCTGAGGGCGTGTTGATTTTTGCGGATTGAAATTTGTTC
>NZ_PNCW01000580.1:0-279 GCF_005886985.1 Pseudoalteromonas sp. S3178
GAACTGAATGAAGAGGGTTTTGAGTCTCTTCGGCTGCAAATTAGAGAACAATATACCGTTGACCCTAAAGTTGCGCTTCAGCTCACTGAGCAAGCCTTAAATACTAGCCGTTTGAGTGCAGACCAAAAAATCAAAATCCTGAATTACAAAGCCTGGTTTCAAATGGAGCTGAATCAATTTTCGGCAGCGATGCGCACGACAAATGAAATCAAACGGTTAATGTATGAGGCACAAGATAAGTCGTTGATTTATGCATACTACAATTTATCAGGGGGAATT
>NZ_PNCW01000581.1:0-262 GCF_005886985.1 Pseudoalteromonas sp. S3178
AACCATTTGCAACCAGTCTCAATACCTCTATTTCTCGTACGCTAAGCGTCTCTGTGGCTTTGAACTCAGAAAAATCATTGTCGAGTTTTGGTGCATACTTTAATAGGGTTTCTGTAATCGCCGGTTGAAAGTAGGTTTCACCATTGATGATGGTTTTCATTGCATTCACCAACGAATCTAGAGCGATATCTTTGAGTACAAAGCCTTTGGCTCCATTACTTAAGCTGTCCAGAACGAGTTTGGGGTCATCAAAGGTTGTTAG
>NZ_PNCW01000582.1:0-298 GCF_005886985.1 Pseudoalteromonas sp. S3178
GTCATACCTACGTAATGCACATGATTTAGCTTTAATTGTGTGACTGTGTACTCACTTGTTGAGCCCGATCATGGCTCTATTGAAAATAACATGCCAACCAGTGGTGTGGAGTGGGACAGAGAAGAATATTCAACTTAAATCTAACAATTAAAAGAAAGGGATCAGCGTATGATCACACTTAAGCAATGCCGAGTGATCGGTTTAGTCATTGTCGGTGTTTTATCTGGCTTATTGTCAGGTCAAGCATTGGCTGAAAGCTACGTGTATTTAACTAACAATACCATGGAAACCTTGACGC
>NZ_PNCW01000583.1:0-319 GCF_005886985.1 Pseudoalteromonas sp. S3178
TATAATAAAACATGTGCTGCCTTCAGTGACCGGCAAGTAATAGCGCTCTAAGGTATAGCCTCGGTTGCCCGTAGGCACCTAAATATCACACACAACCCCAACCACTTTTCTTGGCACCTCTCTGTCAGCATAGAGGGTTTGACCGATTGGATTTTCATCTTTGTACAAACGCTTAGCGAGTGAGGCTGAGAGAATTATTTCATTGTTGTCTGAGTCTGACGCTATGATTGGTGTAAACTGACTTCCTTGCTCAAGTGGCAGTGAAAGCGCAGTGAAACCGTCTTCGTCGTAAAAGGACAAACTGACGATACCGATCAGC
>NZ_PNCW01000584.1:0-430 GCF_005886985.1 Pseudoalteromonas sp. S3178
AGTTGTCTTGCTCCGTAATTTAGCCATGCTTCACCTTTTTCTCAGCTTTGCCGAGTTCCTCATTCCCACAATTTACAATGCGCTTTTGTTCGGGACGCTTGGCCCGATTCCAATAAAATTATTCGTTTACGTATTCTAACCAGCCATTTTCGTCATCAGCTTGACCTTTAACCAAAGCGAAATAGGCCTGCTGTAACTCTTCCGTAATTGGACCTCTACCACCATTACCCACGGTAATCTTGTCTACGCTGCGAACAGGTACTACTTCCGCTGCGGTACCAACCATAAAGAACTCATCAGCAAGATAAAGCGCTTCACGAGCGATTGGCTCTTCACGTACTTCATAACCGCGTTTTTTTGCCAAATGGATGATAGTGTCGCGCGTAAGACCAGGTAGAATACAAGCTGTGGTTGGCGGGGTATAAAGCAC
>NZ_PNCW01000585.1:0-307 GCF_005886985.1 Pseudoalteromonas sp. S3178
TTGAATTGCTGATTTTATCATCAATTTTTACGAGGTTGGGTAAATTGTATTAGATATGAGATATTCGTGATTAGATCGAATTAAGTTGCATCTGTTACGGGACTCTCCTACTTTGACTAGCAGAAAGTTCATTTCACCATAACAAAAGCTCAGAACGATGGATAATCATTATTTTTTGGCTATTTTACCGCGAACTGAGTAACAACAAAGTATTGAGGAAGTCAGCGTGTTATCACCAAAATTAAAGCTGTGGACTATACGTTCAAGCGTCGCCGTTTATTTAACTGTCGCTTTATCTGGTTGTGCT
>NZ_PNCW01000586.1:0-319 GCF_005886985.1 Pseudoalteromonas sp. S3178
TCTGGGGATGGGATCAAAGGGGTCAGAGTCGTTGATTTTTGGTTGTGACTCCATTTATTTGTGCTTAGCTATACTGATGTAACGAAAAACTAATGGACTAGTTAAGTTATGGCACGCCTTCCTCGATTAAATCTTCCTAATGTACCTCAACATATCGTTCAGCGTGGTAATAATCGGCAAGTTACTTTTGCTGAACCAGATGATTATGTTGTTTATTTAGAAAAGCTAAAGTACTACGCCAAAGAATATGAAGTAAAAGTACATGCGTTTGTATTGATAACGAATCATGTTCATTTATTGGCAACACCAACCACAAGCA
>NZ_PNCW01000587.1:0-280 GCF_005886985.1 Pseudoalteromonas sp. S3178
TGTATCTTTGTAGTTGAAATCCAATTAGTTACAAACATAAAAAGATATCATTATGGAGATTACCAAGGACAAAGTTACAGAATTATTTTGTATTATTGATGAATTTTACAAAGTTTTTGATGCTGAAAATGCAGGAAAATTGCTTTTGAGTGAAGATGGAGTAAAGCGCAGACGACGTAAAGCCTCTTTATCTGATAGTGAAATCATGACGATTTTGCTGTATTTCCATTTCGGCTCATTCCGAAACTTCAAGCATTATTACCTATTCTTTATTAGAGGA
>NZ_PNCW01000588.1:0-337 GCF_005886985.1 Pseudoalteromonas sp. S3178
CGAAGCCTCAGTGGCCACCGCTAAGCAGCTACAAGGCAAGGCGCTATCATACAACAACATCGCTGATACCGACGCAGCCCTTGAGTGCGTAAAAGAATTCGATGCGCCAGCGTGTGTGATCGTCAAACACGCCAACCCATGTGGCGTATCGGTCGGTGAAAACATCCTTAGCGCCTATGACCGCGCCTTTAAAACCGACCCAACTTCCGCTTTCGGCGGCATTATTGCCTTTAACCGTGAACTTGATGGTGATACCGCAGAAGCCATCGTTGCGCGCCAGTTTGTGGAAGTGATTATTGCGCCTAGCATCAGCGAAGAAGCAGCGCAAATCGTTTCG
>NZ_PNCW01000589.1:0-321 GCF_005886985.1 Pseudoalteromonas sp. S3178
TATCTATGCCTATTTTTCTTCTCCTGCAGAAATGGTTGATCAGCTACTGCCGCTTATTGAACTCTTACCACCATCCAGTCAAGAAATTATGTTGCAACAACTCAAAGCGCTCACTCAAAAATCGCAGGCAAGCCTAAGTTTAGGTGCTATTTTTACCCTCTTTTTAACAATATGGAGTAGCAGTAAAGGCTGCCAAGCGTTGATCACAGCCTGCAACATTACGTATCATGAGCATAATAAAAGGCGGTTTTTACAAGCCCTAGTGGTACGCTTTTTGTTTTCTGTGGGGGCGATTTTCGTCGCGATTGTGGCGTTGTCTAT
>NZ_PNCW01000059.1:0-15001 GCF_005886985.1 Pseudoalteromonas sp. S3178
TGTTTTACAATCCAAAAAAGCGCCACTCACATACAGGCGGTGTTTCACCAGCTAAGTTTGAAGAAGCGTATTATTCTGAGTTAAAAACTGTCTAGCGAAAGCTGGGAAGTCCATTCCGATTTTATACCGAAGAAACTAAAGTACAATTCAGCACAACTAGTAAAAGAATATGAGGCCTACGGTCCCTTTAATGTTCTTCTCCAGAATGTTGGCGACTATTTTGTAATTGAATTTGTCACAGAGAGCGGATCAACCACCATACTTCAAGTGCCCAGGAGCATGATGATTACGGTTGATGCCAACAAGCGATTATGCAACACAAACTGCGTGTCGCATAAATACTAAAATGTTATAATGTTTGTAATATGGATTCATTAATCAATTAAGGAGTAAAAATGAATAGAATAAAAATAGCATTATTATTATCTAGTGTGTTTGCCTCAAATAGTTATGCTGGAGATCAACTAATCAATCAAGCAAAAAAAGCTGAGATTAAAAGCTGTTTATCTACTATCGATGCGGTTGAGGAGTTTTTTACAAAAGATCAAAGTTATGGGTCAGCATCATTATGGGCTGTTGAGAATTCAGACGATCAAATTTTTACATCAACACTTGAACTTACATTTTCTGATGGCCCTCAAATAATAGATTTAACTGTTGCTCCAACTAAAGATGGACAATGCTCATATAGTTATACTCGCACTTTTTATTCCGAAAAAAGTTGTATGGCATACTCTAAAGCAAATATGAAAAATGCCGAATACAGTACTGAACTTAATAAGTATGTAACAAAATTTGACGATGGTTCATCTAATTGGTTTCTATCTTCAGCTGGTGTTGGGTGTCTAATACAAAAGAAAGAAATAGGCTTACGTTTTAAACCCCAAGCTTTATAACAAGATAATTGGACTCCCAACCTCTACACTGAAGTAGAAATTATTTTTCGGAGTTCAATTATGAATAAGTTAAGAATTGGTGTCGATTTAGCTCATAAATTAATACAAGTTTGTAGTTCTACAAATAATAAAGTGCACTCAAATAATGAGATGACATTGCAACAATTTAGTGAGTACTTGGTATCGCTTAGTCCTTCAACGATTATTTTTGAGGCCTGTGCGAGTGCTAATTATTGGCATCAATTTGCAACTTCACTTGGTCATAATTCCTTACTAATATCTGCGCGGTTAGTTATGTCTGTTCGTCAAAGTCAAAAAACAGATAAAAATGATGCTTTGGCTATTTTACAAGCATCGCTGTTACCAGATGTTCACTTTATTACTGCAAAATCAATTAATGAACAGCAAGCGCAATCAATGCTCAAATTGAGAGAGCACAGTGTTAAACAAAAAGTAGCGCTTAAAAATCAACTCACAGGTTTACTACGTGAATTTAATATAAGCAGTGGTCGCTCAATAAGTCAGTTTGTAGGTACAATCCAAGATACATTGGAAGATGCCGAAAATGGTTTTTGTGATGCATTTAGAAAAATGCTTAAAGTATCATTGGATTTATATTTAACATTAACTGAAGCAATCGCGACCTATGATTTCGCATTGGCTAAAAACAAAAAGGGGTCAAATCTTGACTTCATACATCAAAGTTTACCAATGACTGCAAATGGCACTCTCTAGCTACTCGACAACATAAATGCTGATAATAATTGGCAGGGTATTTTACTTTGTAGGATGGCGCTTCGCTTATTCGACCTACACTCGCACACATACCATGGTTGAATGAATTTTATTATTTAAATCAAACCAGTAGCGGCTAAAACAACTAACTATTTCTCAATCTATAATTATCTGGTTTCTGCCATTTTCTTTTGCTTTATAAAGCTGTTTATCTGCTTGTTTAATAAGTGCGTCGAGTGAGTTGCTTTTAGCGTTGCCTGTGGCAACACCTGCGCTAAATGTAATAGTTATATTGCTAGGTAAGGCGTCTATATTACTGCAATATTTCGATAAATTACGTGCTAGGTTTTCGAATGTGTTATTAATCTCTTGGCTATCTAATGTATTTAATACAAATAGCCATTCTTCGCCGCCGTAACGACCAAATGTATCATTTTCACCTAGCGTATTTTTAGCGGCTTGAGCAAACTTAATCAGTACTAAGTCCCCTGTGTCATGGCCAAATTGGTCATTAATATTTTTAAAGTAGTCTAAATCAACAATCGCAATTGATGCTGGTTTATTGGCTAATAAATTATCAGCTATTTGCATTATTCCACGGCGGTTTAAACTATTAGTAAGGTAGTCGGTTAACGCAATAGTGTGGTATTTTTTTCGCTGGCGAATTTGCCTATAAAACAAAAATAACGACACAATAACTAAAATGAATGCGATAGATGCGCTAAGGCGCCAAATAATTTTTTGTTGATGCTCTTCTTTTACCTGAAGTTCGTTTATATTTTTTTCGTATTCTAGCTGTAAAATTTTGTCTTCTTTTTCTTTGACTTCAAACTTTACTTGCAGTGTTTTTATATTACTTTCGCTTGTTGCTTCATAATGTTTTTTTGTATAAATGAGCTTGCTTCCAATTGCTTCAAAGGCATCATCGATGTAATTAAGCTGTCGTTTTTAGCTCATATCGTTTACCTAAAAACTCTGCTTTATAAATACTACGGCTAAACTTATCGATATTTAAAAATACTTTATCGTTTATTTGGTTCGCTTGATCTAGCAAATTTTGTTTTATGTATATATCGGCTAGTAAAATCATTGAGGCAAGGTGCATATCGTGAATACCAGCAGCGCGGGCTAGCTCGATGTTTTCGTTTGCAAGCGTAATGGCGGTGTCGTAATTACCTTGTTTATATTGAATATTAGCAATTGAGTATTGAGCAAATGCTAATCCTTTTTTCATACTTACTTTTTTAAAATAGTATAGGGCTTTATTTAAGTAAATGAGTGCATCTTGGGGGTTATTCGTTTCAAGCAATACACTTCCTAAGCTCCAGTATGCTTTTGCAGTAAATAGCCCGTCGTTGGTTTTTTCATAGGCTTCTACCGCTTTTTTTGCATAATATACAGCCTAGCCATCGTTAACACCTCTGTCATTTAGGAAGTTATAGGCATCGGCAACTTTTCTTAAAAAGTAGGCTTGAGATGCCATATCATCATCTTTCATAGCTAGCTCTAGGCCTGCTAATGCGGCACTTAACGTTTTTCTGAGTGAGTCCGTATCTGTGTAGTAATTAGCCAATGCACGAAGAATGATTATTTTTTCTTTAGATGAGTGTTGTGCTATTTTTTCTTCTAAGTGCTGTGCAAGGTCTTTAGCTTGAGTGAGTTTTTTTGTTTGCGATAAATATTTTAATTGCGCCTCTAAAAACAACACGTAAATATCGTTTTGTTTAAGTACTTTTTTGTTATTTATATAATTAGATATATGGGTATTTTACGCATCGTATTCTTCTTGCCTAAAAAGTAGTTCTGCATATAAAGCAGCGGCTTCTAAGTGAAGTGTTGACCAATTTCGCTCTTTACTAATCTCAAAGGCTTGCGTGAGCTTTTGCTGGTTAATTAGGTAGTCTAATTTATTCGCTCTTATGTTATTAACTAAGCTTTGGGTTGTTTTAAAGTCTAACTTATTTAAGGTTGAATTTAATGACGTATCATTGGCGAGTGCAAATGTACTCACAAACAAAAATAAAGGCAGAACGAGTAATTTAATCAATGTACGATTAAATAATTTTACGTGTGAATTGTTGTTCTGCTTTATCATGATGGCTTATTTTTATATTTTTTATATCTAACTATAGCATTACTTTTAAAGTATAAGTTAATGATTGTTTAGTGATTATATTTTATTTACCAAAAAGTGGATAACTAAAGTGGGTAGTAAACATGAGTAACCAACATAGTTAATTAATCTAAAAATCAGGTGCTACTTCAAATTCTAAACGCTTATGTGTAATGGGGTGGGTAAACGCTAAATATTCGGCATGTAAATGGAGTCTATCAGCCTTTTGGCCGTAATGCGTATCACCAATAATCGGCATGTTTAAACCTAAGCTATGAGCGCAGTGCACTCGCAGCTGATGTGTTCGGCCAGTTTTTGGGTATAACTGTAAACGAGTAATATTGTTTTTTCGCTCAAGTACGTGCCATGTGGTTAGCGAAGGCTTACCGTTTGTGTAGCACACCATTTGGCGTGGTTTATCATCAAAGTCGAGCATAAGAGGTAAATTTATCTCGCCGCTATCTTCAGCTACATTTCCATCTACTAGTGCAACGTAACGTTTATCAATAGTGCGTTCTATAAACTGTTTTTGTAGGGCTTTATGAACACGTTTATTAAGTGCGATCATCAATAATCCTGAGGTCGACATATCGAGGCGGTGCACAATTAACGGGCCTGAAGCTTCAGGAAATTGTGTTTTTATGCGCATATAAACAGAGTCATCAATATTTACACCAGGGACCGATAAAAACTCAGCAGGTTTGTTCACCACCAATAAGTCGTCGTCTTTATAAATAATACTTAACTCTTTCCCATCGGCTGGGTTTTCAAGCAGTGGATTGGTTTCAACATTTAGGCCTTTTAGCATATGCCCTAGTATTGGTTGGCATTTGCTATAACAAGAAGGATAGTAATTTTTGTGTTGTCTAATGGCTGATTTAGGGGCTGCTCCCCACCAAAATTCGCCCATAGCAATAGGTTTTAAGTTTTGTTTATACGCATATTGTAATAACTTTGGTGCTGCGCAGTCGCCTGCGCCAGAAGGTGGAGTATGCTCAGGAAGCTTTGCAAAAATTGCATTTAGGTCGGTTACTTCTTTATGGGCATTTAAAAACTGATACTGAGCAAAAAGCATTTTTTGTAGGTTTTTTGAAAGCGTTTTACGGCGCTTTTTTAAATGTTTAACGTTGTCTGTAATTTTGGTTTGAGCGCTCTCTAGCTGCTCTATTTTATTTTGCCAATTAAGTTTAAGCGCTTGTAACTGCTTTTTTTCAACAATGCTTTGCCCGGCTAGTTTATTTTTAAGCTGCTCAAAATCGGCTTCGCTTAGTTCGGCTTCGCCTTCAGTTCGCTGCTTTTTACGAGTTAACCTTCCTGCCTGCATAAGGGCTTGCTGCGCAAGTAATTGCTCGTTAAACATAGCTTTTGATTCATCAAGCTTTTTATTAATAGCGGTGAGCTCTGCGCTGCTTTCAAGCGCATCAATTTGGCTGTTTATGTCATTAATAATTTTGCTTTGTGCTAAATAACCTTCATCGTTTAGCTGCATACTTGATACCGGTGGCACAAAGTTAATATTGCCTTTATCGCCTTCAATTTGCCCCGAGTATGCGCTTAAAAACCCCAGTTCATTTTTGTCGTTTTGCACAACTAACACGCCAAACATTTTACCTGCGTTTTCGGCTTTTAAATGTGCGAGTGGTTCTAGCTGTTGTTGCAACTGCGTTGCAGCTGCAATAGTTAGCGGATGCGGCTGATAATAAAAGGGAAAGGTAAATGTTTCTGGAAGCGAAAGCGCATTTATATTCTGTAAAAAAGGGGTAAAGCAAGAAGCTGAGTTTGACATAAAAATAACACAGAAACATTCAGTAAAATAATTGGGCTAGATAATACCATATTCATAGTTAAGCCCCTAAAAATCTCATCTTAGATTATTCATACATAGTTTAAAGGCGACATTCATGTTTTATGTATCAGTATAGGTGCATGACAATATTTAAACGTATTGTTGTTACTCTATCATTTGTATTTCATGTGTGTCGTTTTTCATTAATTGAGCGTATTTTTAAACGATATTAGTACTGGTAGAGCCCAAAGATAATTCAATTTACAGAATAACTTAACTGTTAGGAGTTCTATATTATGAGTGAGAATATCGCAGGTTTTATCACCAAAACCCTTGAGCAAGCTGGCGTAAAACGAATTTGGGGGGTAACTGGCGATTCACTTAACGGCATTAGTGAAAGCCTTCGAAAATTAGGAACAATTGAATGGCTAGGAACACGTCATGAAGAAGTCGCTGCATTTGCAGCCGGTGGCGAAGCACATTTATCGGGGGAGCTTGCGGTGTGTGCAGGTTCTTGTGGTCCGGGTAACTTGCATTTAATTAATGGCCTGTATGATTGTCAGCGTAATAGGGTGCCGGTACTGGCTATTGCATCGCACATTCCTTCATCTGAAATTGGCAGTAGTTATTTTCAAGAAACCCACCCGCAAGAATTATTTAAAGAATGCAGTGTGTATTGTGAAATGGTGTCAAATCCAGATCAAATGCCTTACTTGCTTGAAACCGCAATGCGCCAAGCAATATTAAACAAAGGCGTAAGTGTACTTGTATTACCTGGCGATGTTGCATTAAAAGATATACCCAAGGGTATTACTCCTAAGTGGAATGTTCCAAAAAAAGCCACTACTGTTGCTGATTTATCTGATATTAAAGCAATGGCGACTCATCTTAATAAGAGTAAAAAAGTAACGTTGTTGTGCGGCGCTGGCTGTAGAGATGCTCACGATGAAGTTGTAGCACTTGCCGAAAAATTACAAGCGCCAATAGTACACGCCATGCGCGGAAAAGAATTTATTGAATACGATAACCCTTATGATGTTGGAATGACCGGGTTTATAGGTTTTGCCTCGGGCTATCATGCAATGCAAGAGGCCGATACGTTATTAATGATTGGTACGAGTTTTCCGTATCGGGCTTTTTATCCTGAAAATACCACCATATTGCAAATTGATAATCAGCCGGCGTCGCTTGGGCGGCACGTTCAAATTGATTGCGGCGTATTAGGCGATACAAAAAATTCAGTGGCCACATTACTTGAGTATATTGAAGGTGAGCGCACAAACTCGCACTTGCAAAAGAGTGTTAAGCACTACAAAGAATCTCGAAAAGATCTTGATGAACTTGCCAGTGGTAAAACCTCGCAAAATTTAATTCATCCGCAATATCTAACACGTTTGTTAAACGAGCAAGCAGCTGACGATGCTGTATTTACTTGTGATGTAGGCACGCCAACAATATGGGCAGCACGTTATTTATCTATGAATGGTAAGCGGCGTTTAATTGGTTCTTTTAACCATGGCTCTATGGCAAATGCGATGTCGCAGGCAATGGGTGTTCAATCTATTAATAGAGACCGCCAAGTGATTGCAATGTGTGGCGATGGTGGTTTTTCGATGTTAATGGGTGATTTAATTTCGCTCAAACAGCTTAATTTACCTATAAAAATTGTTGTTTATAATAATCGCTCACTTAGTTTTGTAGCAATGGAAATGAAAGCCAGCGGGTTTTTATCAAGCGATACCGATTTAGAAAATCCAAGTTTTGCTAAAATTGCACAAGCCTGCGGTTTAAAAGGAATTCATGTAAGTGACCCAGACGAACTCCCTTCGGCAATGGACGAGATGATGAATCACTCAGGTCCGGTTGTGTTAGAAGTCGATACTGCAAAGCAAGAGCTTTCGATGCCGCCGCAAATTAAGCTAGAGCAAGCAAAAGGCTTTAGTGTTTACATGATGAAAGCGTTAATAAACGGCAAAGGAAACGAAGTTATAGAGCTTGCCAAAACTAACTGGTCACGTTAGTAAAATTGCTTCCTTGTTGAGTCTTTAGGAGCAATAGGGAAGTGTCAAAGTAATAATCCAAAGCAGCTAGAAGTGTTAAAACCTAAAGGGCGATATGCGGTATCGGGCGCTATTGGCGGGGCGTTAATAGCGCTAGATATGCGTGTTTTTTATTTATAGGCTTTTGCTTATAAACTCTTTTTAGGCGGAAGCGCCACGTTTGCAAATATTAGCCCTGCAACAAGCGACATAAATATTAAAAACGTTTGCTGGCCAATATGCTCTGCGTATACAAAGTCTTGGCCTTCAATCAGTGAGTTTAAGCCAATGTAGGTTTTGCTACCGGGCACTAATACAATTAAGCCCTGCATGGCAACAATAGAGGCGGGCGCATTAGCAACACGATTAAATAAGTTACTAAATATACCTACCGATAACGCCCCTACAAACGTACCTAACGTGTAATCTAGGTACATAGCTGAGCCAATACTTGTGCCGTAAGCGATAAAACCGGATGCAATAGACCAACCCGCATGCTTAATTTTAGTTCTAAATATAACAACTAAGCTGCTACAAAGCAGGAGTATAGCTAGCCAAGCTGTCCATTTAGGAAGGGGCTCTGGCTGCACAAAGTCTGCTTGGCCAAACATGGCAAAGCCAATGCCTATGCCAATAAAGGCACCAAAGTACAGTTTAAATAGCAGCATAAACGAGTCCATAACTCGCGCAGTTCCCGACACCAAATGCCTAGCTGCAAGCTCGGCTAAACCAAGCGCCAATGCAAGGCCCGGTATAAATACAATAATGGCCGAAAGCACCACTAAACGTATGTTAATTTCAGGGGTTATGTACACACTTACCGCACAGGCTAATACAGCTGAAATAATAGCAACAAGTGGCTCAAGCATATGTGCAACGCGTTTAGAGCGTGTAGACCAAAGTACAAACACATAAACCACGAGTGTAAGCAGCGATGACCACATAACATCAGTCCAACTTGTACCCATTAGCATAGCAAATGCGCCGCCCGAGGTTGCAAACGCAACTCCTGTAACAAGTTTATTGTACGGGTTTGGCATGTCGTAAATGGCATCAAGCTGAGCATCGACTTCTTGCAAACTTAGCTTGTCGTCAAGCATTTGATTTACTAGATCGTCGGTGTCGGCAAGTGAGCCTAAATCGTGATCGCCAGGGTCAACTCTTGCTACGTGTGTGTATTCGTCTTCGTGGCCGTCGGTCCAAATTACAAACGTTACGGAGGTTGGCGACATAACAAACGACGACTTAAGTCCTAAGTAAGTAGCCACTTCCATTAGGTGAGCTTCTAGGCGGTAAGCAGGCGTACCATACTTGTGAAGCATTTTACCTAACTTAACGATAAATTTGCGTTTTTCTGTGAAGGTTGCAGTTTTCAAATCTTATTTAGGCCAGTGTGTAAATAAATTAGCTAAAAGTATAGGCTAAAACGCCCATTTGTAATGGGCGCGATTTTAAACACAAATCTATAAGAGTCTAGTCATTTTTAATCTAATTTTTTATTTTTTTCTGCTATCCATTGCGCCATATATTGCGTGCTTCGCATTGTATGATGTTTGAGCATTTGTCCGGTGAAGTTTTTTTCGCGATGCGCGCTTAAATCGCTGCTTATTGCATCTATTTTATTAATGAGCGCCGCGCTTAATTTTACTTTGTCGTAGAGCGTATTAAGTAGCGTATTACCAGCTTGCTGAGCGTGTTCAAAATCAGTTTGATTGTTGTAAAGATCAACGGCTGCATTTGCAAAATCTTCGGTATTATTAGCCACTTTACCAGACCATGGTAAATCGTTGTGCATGCCCTCTGCACCAATGCTGGTGGTAACGCTGGGTGTTTGCATTATCATGGCTTCAAGTAACTTACCTTTTATACCAGCACCAAAACGAAGGGGCGCTAAACACACTCGCGCGCTTTGCATAACATCATAGGCGTTATCGGCCCAGCCTTTTATTAAAAACCCCGTTTTAGGGTTATTAAGTGCGGTGGCTTTTGGTGGCGGGTAAGAGCCATAAATGTGTAGCTCGGCTTTTGGGAGTTGCTTGCGAATAAGCGGCCATATTTTTTGTAAGTAAAGTACGGCATCCCAGTTTGGTGCGTGTCTAAAGTTACCTATAGTCATATAGTGTTGTCGCTGATCAAACGTTTTTGTACTTGCAGGGAGTGAGCTTAAATCAACCATAAACGGTAAATGGTGTAATAAGCTTGGCTCTATTTTAAATACGCTGTTTAGCAAGCTCATCTCAAAGCTTGAAATAATTAAGCTGAGGTCGCAGCGTAAAATAGCCGCTATTTCGCGTTTTGCTATGTCTGAATGTAAGTCGCTGGTTGTAAACTCGCGCTCGCCCTTGTGCGCTTCGTGGCGTGCATTACGTAGGCATTGTAAATCTTCAGTATCGAGAATTTTAACGGCATTGGGGCAGTGTTTATCTACGCGCCAACCAAATTGCTCTTCCATCATAAAGCGGTCAAACATTACTATATCTGGATTATAGGCTTTAACGTATTCGTCAAAGCTTTCACAGTTAAGGGCAATGCTTTGGCTTGTTATACCGTAGTCGTCTAGGTTAACCATGTGCTCGGTACGCTGCGCCGGGGTTGCAAATTCAACCTCCCAGTTTTGCGCTTTAAATGCATTTAATAACGACATCATGTGCGTTCCCGCAGCAGACGAATTTGGCTCTGGCCATACGTAGCCAATTACCAGCACTTTTTTCATTGGCTAGAATCTCTAATTTGTAAGTTTACATTTACCAGCGTTTTAACTGGAGGGGCTGTATTTTGTAGCAGCTCTTGCACAACTAAAAAGCTGCGCTTTGCTATTTCATCGGTATTAATAACCACCGTACTTAAGCTGCAAGGCATAACACTGTAGTTAGGTAAGTGATGGCAGCTAACTACTTTTATAGTTTGATTTGCTGGCAAGTTAAGCGAATGTATTGCTGCTATAACACCTTGTGCAATTATATCGTTTGCGCATACCACAGCATTTAATTGTGGGTTTTGTTTGTAAGTGTTTAAAAATGTATTTTTAGCACTAAGCGCTTGATTGTGCGAGCACGCTATAGTTGTTAAAGGCGTTATGCTGTGCTGCGAACAAGCAGTATTAAAGCCACTTTGTAATGCTAAAGATTCGCTCATTGTAAGCTCACAGCCTATAAAAGCGATGTTTGTAACGCCTTGAGCGAGTATATGCATTGTTGCTACGTGGCTAGCTTTTTTGTAATCGGGCAGTACGCAAGGCGCAGCGCTAAAAGGGACTTCGCGCATTAAGGTAATAACGTTGTGCTGCGCGCTTAGTGTATCAAGCCATTTGGCACAGGTATTTGCTACTGGGCAAATAATAAAAGCAGCTGCGTTATATTCTTTTAGGTTTTTTACTGCGCTTATTTGTAGCTCGAGGTTGTTATTAGTGCTTAGTATCATGGCTTGTAAGCCACTTTCGTTTAGCGTTTTTTCAAGGCTTGTAGAAAGCTCGGCCATTAAAGGGTTGGTTAAATCGTTTATTATAATGCCAATTAAGTTTGAACGTTTTGAGCGCATGGCGGCCGCATCGCGGTTATAAACGTAACCGAGTTCATCAATCGCTTTTAATATTTTTTGTTTGCTTTTATCGCCTACTTTTTCGCTTTTGGTAAGCAGTAAAGACACGGTTGATTTTGATACACCAGCACGCTTAGCAACATCAATAATAGTGACCGATTTAGCTGTGTTTTGCATTGTGTTTTGTGCGCCGCAGTGGTGAATAAATAGCGCTGTAGTGTAGCGTAATTAGGGTTATTAAGTCACCTTTTACACGTGCTTAAGTTACCTTAATGCTTTATGAACATAGCAAAACGTGTTTATATACGCCTATAACAGTAAAAAATAACAAAAGGATAAAAACATGAACGCTTTTAGGCTGTTAGTTGCCTTTATTTGTTGTGTTGCATTACTGCCAACAAGCCAAGCAGAGCAAGGCTATCAAACACCATCACCTGAGCTTGCTGCTTTGGTTGACGCTAAATTAGCACCCACTAGTTACTTATCAAGCGATGGCCAGTGGCTAGCGCTTTTTGAACGAAAACGTGTTGTAACACTTGATGAACTTGCAAAAGAAGAGCTTAAACTGGCGGGTATTAAACTTAATCCGGCTAACTTTTCGCGCTCACGTGTTAGCGCAAAATACAGTGCAGTTGAGCTAAAGCACGTGCAAAGCGGTACGGTTATCAGTATTAATAACTTACCGAGTGGTATTATTCGCTCACCCAAATGGTCATCAAACAGTAAGTATTTAGCGTTTGTTGTTGAGCAACAAAGCCAAGCAAATTTATGGCTTTACAGCGTTGAGAGCAAACAAGCACAACAGCTTTCAAGTGCTGCATTAAATTCGGTATTAACGTCATCACCTTATAAATGGCTACCCGATAGTAGCGCAATTGTTGCAAACCTTGCGGTAAATATTGATAAGCCAAGGCTTGAAAATAACAGTCAAAGTGTAGTGCCTGTTATTCAACAAAGCACCGGTGAAAAAGCGCCAGCGCGTACGTATCAAAACTTATTAACGAGCCCGTTTGACGAAGCGCAGTTTAAATTTTACGGCCAAGGGCAATTAGCCTACATTACGCTTGATGGTAAAGCCCAAGCTATTGGTAGCCCTGCATTATTTAAATCGTTTTCGGTATCGCCTGATTCAACCAATATTTTAGTTGCGGGTATTAACGAGCCGTTTTCGTATCAAGTACCTTACAGCCGATTTGCAAGCACATGGCAAATATGGGGAATGCGCGGTTATGCATTAGCAGAGCTTGTAAAGCAGCCTCTTGCCGATAACATTCCACAAGGTTACGACAGCGTACGCACTGGGCGCCGCGATTTTGAATGGCGAGCCGATCAAGGCGCTGAAGTTATTTGGGCCGAGGCGCAAGATGGCGGCGACATGAAAACCGATGTTAAGCACCATGATTATATTTACAGCTTACGTGCCCCGTTTAAACGCGAGCCTAAGTTATTTGCCAAAGTAGAGCGCCGCTTTGCAGGTATTGAATGGGGTAACGAAAACGTAGCCATGCTTACAGACTGGCGCTTTAGCGATCGCCAAGTACGCACTTTTGTTATTCAACCACGAAATGCCGACAACAACCGCGTGCTGTTTTCAGAGCGTAGTTATAACGATGCTTACAAAGACCCAGGTAATGCTATTTACGAGCGTAACGATTTAGGCGCTAACGTAATTAAAATTGTAGGCGGGCGCTATATTTACCTGCGTGGCAATGGTGCATCTGAGCAAGGTAATATTCCGTTTTTAGACAGATACGATGTAAAAACAAATAGCAGCAAGCGTTTATGGCAGTCTAAAGCGCCTTACTACGAGCGCGTACGTGCACTGCTTGATGACGAAGGCGAGCGCTTTATTACAGTTCGTGAGTCTAAAACTGAGCAGCCTAACTTTTTTATTCGTGATTTAGATAACGATACACTGACCCAATTAACTAATTTTGCCCACCCGTACCCTGCATTTAAAGGCGTAACTAAAGAGCAATTACGTTATAAACGCGATGACGGCGTAGAGCTTTCGGGCACGTTATATTTACCACCAGGGTATGATAAAACTCAAGGCCCGTTACCTGTACTTATGTGGGCTTACCCTCTTGAATACAAAGATAAAGCAGTAGCATCGCAGGTTCGCGAGTCGCCTTATGAATTTACTTACATTGGCTATTGGGGCCCAATGCCTTACCTTGCTAAAGGTATTGCCGTGTTTGACGACCCTAAAATGCCCATTGTAGGTGTTGATGGCAGCGAGCCAAACGATAACTTTAGAAAGCAGCTAGTTTCAAGTGCGCAAGCTGCTGTTGATGTATTAGTTAAAAAAGGCATTGCCGATAAAAACAAAATAGCTATAGCAGGGCACTCATACGGTGCATTTATGGTGGCTAACTTATTGGCGCATAGTGATTTATTTAAAACCGGTATTTCCCGCAGTGGTGCGTATAACCGCACATTAACGCCGTTTGGTTTTCAGGGCGAAGAGCGCGACTTTTGGCAAGCACAGAGTGTGTACGCTAATATGTCGCCGTTTTTTCACGCAGAAAAAATCAATGAGCCAATGCTAATGATCCACGGTCAAGAAGACCCTAACTCGGGCACTTTCCCAATGCAAAGTGAGCGTATGTACGCAGCGCTTAAAGGTTTAGGTAAAGACGCTCGCTTAGTTATGCTTCCTTATGAAGCGCATGGTTACCGCGCTCGTAAAAGCTTATTACACGTACTGTGGGAACAAGAGCAGTGGCTAGATAAGTATTTGTTAAATGATACAGCAGAGCCAGTAGAAGTAATTACTGAACCAGTGGCAAGTACTGGGCAATAGTAATAAACATAAGTAAGCAACAACGCGGCTACTTATAGCCGCGTTTTTGTTTTTAATACGAGAGTAAATTAATGATTGATGTAGCAGCGCTTGCGGTTTTTATTCCAACGTTCTTTTTTGTGTCTATTACTCCAGGTATGTGTATGACGCTTGCCATGACACTCGGCATGAGCATCGGTGTGCGCCGAACCTTATGGATGATGATAGGTGAGCTATTAGGCGTAGCAACCGTTGCCGTTGCTGCGGTACTCGGTGTTGCAAGTGTAATGCTAAATTACCCAGATGCGTTCGCTATTTTAAAATGGGTAGGCGGCGGGTATTTAATTTATATTGGCGTAAATATGTGGCGCGCCAAAGGTAAAATGTCGATTAATACACAAAGCCCAAGCGATGTAAGTCGCCAATCGCTTTTTACGCAAGGCTTTATAACGGCCATTGCAAACCCTAAAGGGTGGGCGTTTATGATCTCACTATTGCCGCCGTTTATTAGTGTACAGCACGGAGTAGCCCCACAGCTTTTAGTGCTTGTTTTAGTAATAATGGTAAGCGAATTTGTATGCATGCTTGCGTACGCCACAGGCGGTAAAAGCCTGCGCTTGTTTTTAGCGCGTGGTGACAATATTAAATGGATGAACCGAATTGCGGGCAGCTTAATGGGACTAGTTGGAATTTGGCTTATTTTTGGTTAGCATGAAAATTAGTTGATATTATCAATTAATTTGCTATAGTTGACTTTGTCACCTATTTGACGATTAAGGCATGCCCAAAAATGAGTACACCCCAATTAACAAATCCAGAAATGGTTGAGCCTAAAAAAACACCTGTAATTTATAAAATACTGGTTATGGTAAGTATTATTACAATTGTTGGGGGTTCTCTAACTGGCATTATGACTTATGTGAATGTAGGGGTTACAGAGCAATTTTATGCAGATTGGTTTACTTCGTTTATAAGTGCAGTATTGGTTATGGCGCCTATTGGTTTTGTAATGATGACCTTAATGCACAAGCTAGTTAATAAGTTATTACTTAGGGTGTATTGACCTTTGGTGGTTGAATTTGCAGCAGTGTGTTTGGTTTTTAGGCAAGG
>NZ_PNCW01000590.1:0-206 GCF_005886985.1 Pseudoalteromonas sp. S3178
GACAGATATATGTCAATCGGGTGAAATGTACCCAATTTGAAATTGAATGATTTTCAACCGCTTACTTCAGCGCTCGTTCTACCTGATCAAAGTGTGCAATCACTTCCACAATTTCCATCTCTGCACTCTTATAGTCTTCAGCGCCACTAAACCCTTTCATCGCAATCGCTTGAACCGTTGCTGGATGCACTAATAAATCTTTTGCA
>NZ_PNCW01000591.1:0-323 GCF_005886985.1 Pseudoalteromonas sp. S3178
TAACATCATAGCGATAGAAACGAGCGCCCACTGTGATATTAAAATCGTCTGAAAATGCATAGCCAACTTCGCCAAACAATGCTGACTCTTTGCTGGTGGCATTGGTCAGTGCAATATACTCAAGATCTTGCTCAATATTGTCGATTTCATCGCCCCAAAACTCCGTGAGTCCTGGCGTGTACTCTCTATCGTCCGAACTAATTTCTTGTTTGCTGTAATATACCCCTGCAATCCAATTTAGCGCGTCATCCCCTTTAGAGACTAAACGGATCTCTTGGGTAAAAGTGTCTTGATCAGTAGTATCTTTAGTCAAAGCGGTAAAA
>NZ_PNCW01000592.1:0-360 GCF_005886985.1 Pseudoalteromonas sp. S3178
AGTAAAAGCACCGCCCTGCTGCCACACATTGCAAAATTACTAAGCCATCAGCAAAAAGGCGTAAAGCGCGATGCCGTAAAAGTCTTATCGTCAAAAGCGCAATATCACGATCAAGTTGTGGCCACCATATTGAGTAGCCCAGATGTGCAGATTGTGGACGCGTTCACGCGTGCTATCTCTGACTCGGGGTTAGTACTCAGCCAATACAACAAGGCACGACTGCAAAGTCTTTACAACACTACTCAAAACCCGATCATTCTTAAACGGCTACAAACATTAGGTATTAAAAGCACATAACAGCAAAGCAACTAGCATTACGCCTCTGCTTTCCTTCTATTCAATACAGGCCAGAGGCTTTTG
>NZ_PNCW01000593.1:0-224 GCF_005886985.1 Pseudoalteromonas sp. S3178
CCGCCTTGCTTGGCGTGTTTTACATCTTGCTTTATCGCTACAGTGAGCAAGCCGATATTACCTTAGGGGTGCCGGTTGCAAATCGTCAGCAAAGCGAGTTTGAAGCTATGCTTGGCTGCTTTATTAATACTTTGCCACTGCGTATGCAGATAAACGGCCATCACTCCATGAGTGAGGCGATTAAGGCGCTGCAATACAAAGTATTGCAAGGGCTTGGTAATCAA
>NZ_PNCW01000594.1:0-226 GCF_005886985.1 Pseudoalteromonas sp. S3178
AACTACTTTGACATCAGCATCGCGGTATCAACACCTCGTGGTCTAGTGACTCCAGTACTACGTGATTGCGATAAGCTTTCTGTTGCTGAAATCGAGAAGAATATTCGTGAATTGGCTATAAAAGGTCGTGATGGCAAACTAACTGTTGACGATATGACTGGCGGTAACTTCACTATTACCAATGGTGGTGTATTCGGTTCACTACTATCTACGCCTATCATCAACT
>NZ_PNCW01000595.1:0-273 GCF_005886985.1 Pseudoalteromonas sp. S3178
AAAATATGCCTAGTTGATATACTAGGCCAAACTCAACTCATAGTGCGCCGATGAAATACCAAGACTTACGAGATTTTATAGCCCAGCTTGAAAAACAAGGAGAACTTGTTCGCGTCAAGCAGCCCATTTCCACCAAACTAGAAATGACTGAAATTGCAGACCGAACGCTGCGAGCAGGTGGACCCGCTATCCTATTTGAAAACCCTGTTGGTTATGACATTCCGGTACTGGCTAACCTATTTGGCACACCAAAGCGCGTTGCAATGGGGATGG
>NZ_PNCW01000596.1:0-279 GCF_005886985.1 Pseudoalteromonas sp. S3178
AGCATGGTTGGATGTTAGTACGCAACTATGGCAATGGCTTAGGCCCAACTTGGCAAAAAGCATTCAACACTGATGATATTGAAGAAGTTAAAGCATACTGTCAGAAAGCGGATGTTGAGTTGGAAATTATCAGTGCCGATCAAATCCGTACTCGCCAAGTGCGTCCTGCTATTCGCGATCACATTCATACCGGTGAAAAGGTGTGGTTTAACCATGCTGTATTCTGGCATCCGTCAAGCTTGTGTCCAGTGATTAGAAAAGAGTTGGTGTCTCAATTTG
>NZ_PNCW01000597.1:0-227 GCF_005886985.1 Pseudoalteromonas sp. S3178
TTGAGGGTCTCTGATCGTGCTAATTAGAAATTCGCCTCGAGCTTGCGCCGCACCGTGCATGTAAGTGTCATAATGTAGCGCAGCGACTTCGCCTTGCTCGCCGCTAATATGCGCTTCACTAAACATTGCAGCACTGGCATTCTGTTGGCTGTCTTTGTCACCATCGGAGAACACAGCAATACCAGACTCACCCACCGTAACGTGTGTTGGCTTCACTGACTCTAAAT
>NZ_PNCW01000598.1:0-284 GCF_005886985.1 Pseudoalteromonas sp. S3178
TTTGATGTCGTTGCTAAACTTAATTACAAGCTCGTCTCGCTTAAGTGTCGTCCTCGCAATACTCTTATTTACACTTGGCAATGCATTAATAAGCTATCTCAGTTATTACTTACCCATCCTGTCTTGGCTTTTATATGTGTACCCAGGTGTACAGATATTAGATGTAGCACCGCAAAATAGCTTTTCTCTGAGTGATTGGTTACTGCCTGTTGCGCAAACGATGGGGCTATTAACCCTCAGTACTCTTACCTTTAAAAGGCGGTCGCTATGAGTGCATTAATTGA
>NZ_PNCW01000599.1:0-376 GCF_005886985.1 Pseudoalteromonas sp. S3178
AATAACTGTGATCTGTATCACCCGTTTAATTACTTTCATTATTTCTGCCTTAGTAACGCGCTATTACCGACAACCATCTTTATTATAAGACACCTTCAGCGCTGCACCCGTTGGTGAGCCTGACACTTTCAAGTATCCCCAATATTCAGATTGCGCACTTATCTCAATGCACTCTTGGTTACCTTGATTGAACGAGCTTGCGTCCACATTAGTGCCGTTTGGCCATCCTGCATTGCTGTATTCAAGCCCAAGATCACCACTACCATGGGCTGTTTTGATCACCACCGATTGTTGACCACTTACATTCTCAAGGCTAAACCACATCGGCTCTTGGCTTCCAAGGCAAATTGTTTCATCCGCTGCTAATCTACCATTA
>NZ_PNCW01000006.1:0-100824 GCF_005886985.1 Pseudoalteromonas sp. S3178
TTGATAGTTGAATTTGCAGCAGTATGTTTGGTTTTAAGGCAAGGCAGAGCCTATGAAGTGTGGTTATTCCCCATAAATAGGCGATAACGCAGCATAAATGCCAAACATGCGCTGCCCTTCGGGTTCTGCCTAGGGGCGATAAACTCTTTGTTACTCGGTTTTTACTTAGCCCACTAGGTTACAAACCTCGCGCCGCGATTTAATCGCCCCTAGATTGAACAAATTTCAATCCGCAAAGAACAACACGCCCTAGAGTAATTAAATAACCTACAATCTAGCCCTCTCGTGTTTTTAAGTTGAACAGGTATACTAGCGGCATTGTTTTAAATGGTCATAAAGATGATAAAAATAGACTTAATGCTAGCCGAACAGCCTTTTACAATAATGTTTTCGGGGCAACAAATAGTACAAATATTTCATAATCAACAAGCAATCTCTTTTGACAACCCTCGAGAGAATTATTATCAATTTAATTTAGATAACAAGCTTATTGGGATCGACAGTACAGAGGTAAATAATCAATCAATTTCGTTATTTGTTAATGATGTATTTGCTACTCAACTTGCTTTACCAAATCCTGTAAATAACACACCTAAAAAAGGCTTTTTAGGACTGGCGGCACTGGGCTTTAAGTTATTTAAAAGTGCAAAAGTAATTAAGGTGGCGCTAGCGGGGGCATCGGTTGCTGGCTATGCGTGGCTATTTAGCATTGAATTTGCGCTGATGCTTATTGCGTGTTTAGTAGTGCATGAATATGGGCACGTAAGAGCCATGAAATACTTTGGCATAAAAACCAAAGGTATTTACCTTATTCCCTTTGTAGGCGGGCTTGCTGTAAGCGACGATAAAATAACAACTCGCTGGCAAGATGTGGTTATATCACTAATGGGCCCTGCATTTGGCTTATTCACCTCTGTACTGGGTGTGGTTTTGTATTACGCCACTGAAATGGACATATTTGCAGGTGTTGCGGTATTAAGCGCACTACTTAACTTATTTAACCTACTACCTATTTTACCGCTAGATGGTGGGCATGTATTAAAGAGTATCAGCTTTTCTATGCGTTCATGGATTGGCCTAAGTGTGTGTTTACTCGGTGTGTTATTTGGCTTATGGCTTAGTTATACATTTGGTTTAATGTTACTGGTATTCTTTTTGTTTGTAGGCGCACTGGAAATTGTATTTGAATGGCGAGGCCGTCATTACTCGCATTTATTACCGCTTGATAAATACGGCCAAGGCTTTTCAGGCGCTATGTACGCTTTTGTAGTTGCAGGCCACGTGGCAGTGATGATGCACTTTGCAGACTCTGAAAACCCAATACTTAGCCTACCGATGACGATTTTATCGAGCTAGTATTTTTTGTTTGCCAATAATATAAGTTTATTTTGTGCATTAATAATCTGTTTTTTAAGTTTTAATGTTGATTTATTGTTAATTGAATTCTAGTGTAATATAAATTAGAACAATATTAGTGAACCAACAGGATGTTATTTAGAAAGGAAGCTGTCGCTCAACAAAGTGAGCGTTTAACAGGAGTGATTTCGCTAGCACAGCCGCTATCGATAAAGTTTACTGTATTTTTTTTAGTATGTATTTCGATTGTAGTGGTTGTCTTTTTATTTACAGCTGAATATTCACGCAAGGAAACAGTACGGGGATTTTTAATACCTAATAAAGGGATAATACAAAGCTTTGCTAATCAAGGTGGTATGATTGAGCAGCTATTTGTAAAAGAAGGTGATGCCGTAACTAAAGGTCAGCCTTTGGCGACCATCATTGTGCAGCAAAATAACAGCCAAGGCATCGCCTTGAGTACCCAGCTTGTTGAGCAGCTAAGTATGCAAATACTACTGCTTAATGACGAAGTAACACAAAACCACACTCTACAGAAGCAAGAATCACTTAACTTGCAAGCGCAAAAACGTGCACTTACTAATGAGCAAGCCGCATTACAAGGCCAACTTAAACTTACCGATGAAAAATTAGCCTTACTTAGCCGCCAACAAAGTAATCTTAACCAGCTTAATAAAAATGGCTTTTTATCAAACATTGAGCGTGAGCAACAACAGCAAGCTTTGTTAGATGTTAAGCAAGAAAAACAAAACCTAGCGCGCTTGCTGATGCAGCAAGAAAACCAATTAAGTCAACTTAGCTTTAATATTGCCAACGTACCCCAGCAATATACGCTGCGTATAAATAGTCTTAAACGCCAACAAGCGGATATTAAAAACCAGCTCACACAAATTAAAAGTAACTATCAATATACCATAACAGCCAGCAACAGCGGTGTTATTACTGGTATTCAAGTGGTTGAGGGTGAAACACTCACCCAAGCAAAACCGCTACTGCATATTATTCCTGAAGGTTCTGAGCTGGTGGCTGAGTTGCTATTACCTACCCGCTCAGCAGGGTTTATTGCGCTTGGTAACGATACGCGCTTGCGTTTTGATGCCTTTCCTTATCAACGTTTTGGCTTTATTAATAGCAAAATTAGCCGTATTGATAAGGCATTGATTACACCAAACGAAGTGCGTTTACCTATTTTGCTGCAAGAGCCAGTATATCGCTTGCGAGCAACGCTCAGCCAGCAACAAATGCAGGCTTATGGTAAGGCGTTTGAGCTGAAAAGTGGCATGTTGTTTGAGGCAGATATTATGTTGGAGCAGCGCACATTAATCGAGTGGTTACTCGAGCCACTGTACAGCCTAAAAGGGCGGATAAGTTAAGTGTGGCGTTTTATAAAATAAAGAAAAATTTGAAAGTTTTGGTGGTTTGCTAAAGGCAAAAAACCGAAAAAGACGGCCAGCTTTAGTTAACTTTAGCGAGCAGCTAAAGCCAGCCAATTAATCGCTCACCTTTATTGTAAAGGTTGAGCATATTAACAACCCGATGACTTAACTAAAAAGCATCGGACTTATGGAGTATAACATTATGCGTGAATTAAACGTAAATGAAATTAAAGAAGTGAATGGTGGAGTGAGGGGTTTTATTATCACTTATATAGCAGGTAAAATTTTAGATGCTGCTATATCAGCAGATTGGAGTAAAGCAAGTCATAACTCAAGTAACCCAATGGCAGCTACTAACCGTCTTTAATTAGAGTCTGAATGATTAAAGGTTAAATACCTAATCTACAAATTCCATATTTAACCTTTTATATAGAGAAAGCATTGAATTGTATTGACGTTTGAGGTGTGTGTATTTTGAATATATTCTTTTATTTAGTAGCTTCTTTTTTCATTTTTTTTATTCCGACACTCTTAGCTGAGGTTACTGTAAGGGTTATTTCAAGCTACTACAATCGACTCAGTCTAGATTTATTACCTTATCTCTCGATTTCTATATCTATTATTTTCTTTATTCCTATTTTGTTTACAGTGACTCCAGGGAGGGGGTGTAAAGAAAGAGTAAAGTTTTTAGAATTAAGAAAAGTGACTTTTTTAAATTTATTATGCCTTTTCTTTGTGATGGTTTGTCTTTGGCTTTTTTTCGGGTATGTCGGCGATTATTTCCTTTTAGAAGGGGAGAGGTTTATGTCCGAAGCGACGACATTAACGAGTGGTGTAGCTTCGTTAGCTATCTTATTATTTGCTGCTTGTGTTGCGGCTCCTCTAATTGAAGAGCTTGTTTTTAGAGGGTGGTTATATAAAAAAATAGAATTTATTCAACCACATGTAAGAATTTCTGTTATAGCAATCATTTTCAGCTTAATGCATTGGCAATATGAATGTGTTCATACTTTTATATCTATTTTCTTAGTAGGTATGTTCCTTGGCTATATTAGATTAATTTTTAATAACTTGTCTTATGCGATACTAGCTCATGCTATTTATAATTTATTTGCATTTATTGCGTTGTTGTAGATTCAAGATCTCTGATTATAAAAAGTTATTGGGAACGCTCTATATTTTCTAAAGCATAGGTTAGATATTTATTTAATTTAAGTTGAGATCCATACTTTGTTAATTATTACTTAGTGACAAATTTCTAGTATTGCAATAGGCAGAACATGAATGAATTAAATTTTACTCTTACTAAAAATATACCACTTATCCTTCAATCCGAAATAGCTGAATGCGGCCTAGCCTCTGTGGCAATGGTGGCAAGTTACTACGGCCATAAGCTGGATATGCCTGCCATGCGAAAGCGCTTTTCTGCTAATTTAAAGGGTATGAATTTACAGCAACTAATTGAGCTGGGAGATAATTTAGGGCTAGCGAGTCGTGCGCTACAATGCCCGCTTGATGAAGTGCATAAACTACAAACGCCGTGTATTTTACATTGGGATTTAAATCACTTTGTAGTGCTGACTAAAGTATCAGGCAAAGGTGCTGCGGCTAAATTTGCTATAAACGACCCAGCTGTGGGTAAACGCAGTTTAAGTAGTGATGAATTTAGTAAGCACTTTACCGGCATTTGCTTAGAGCTTACGCCAACCAGTAAATTTGAAGCTAAACAAGAACAAGCTCGAATGAAGTTTACCCAGCTTTGGAGCACCATGAAGGGCTTGAAAGCGGGGTTACTAAAACTCATTGCGTTGTCTCTGGTATTGCAATTATTTGCTTTGGTAGCCCCTTACTATATGCAGTGGGTGGTGGATGAAGTCTTAATCAGTTTTGATAAATCGTTATTAACGGTACTTGCCATGGGTTTTGCCCTTATTGCGATTATTTCGGTGGTGACTAATGCGGTGCGAAGCTGGTTGATTTTACGGCTTTCCAGCCTTTTGAATATGCAGATGGGGGTTAATTTACTCAGGCATTTATTGCGACTACCGATGAATTATTTTGAGTCGCGCCATGTCGGTGATATTGTGTCGCGTTTTGGCTCATTAGCACAAATACGTGAGCGTATTACCACTGGGTTTGTAGAAACACTGGTCGATGGCGTGATGGCCATTACAGTCCTCATTATGATGCTTATTTATTCGTTGAAACTTACTGCGGTAGTTCTCGGCGCAATTGTCCTTTACACCTTAGTACGTTTAGCGCTGTATAGGCCGCTGCACCAAGCCACCGAAGAAATGATTCAATCATCTGCCAAAGAGCAATCGAACTTTTTAGAAAATATTCGGGGTATGCAAACTATAAAATTGTTTGGTAATGAATCGCAGCGCCAAGGCATTTGGCAAAACCGTTATGCTGAGGTAATAAATAGTGAAATTCGCTTAGGACGATTAAACATAAGTTTTGATTCATTTAATAAACTGCTATTTGGCCTTGAAAATGTATTAGTGATTTACTTTGCTGCACTACTAGTTATGAGCAATAGCTTATCTGTAGGTATGGTACTGGCGTTTATTGCTTATAAAAACCAACTGACTAGCCGCTTTGCCAACTTAATTGAGCAAATTATTCAATTTAAAATGATGCGCTTACACTTAGACCGTATCGCCGATATTGCACTCACGAAACAAGAAGCTAATCGTGACAGTGAAATGGTATATACAGGTGATGACGAAGGTAAAGTTAAAGGCCAGCTTACGCTCGAGAATATTTGCTTTAGTTACAGTGAAGAGCAAGTACCGATTTTAAATAATGTTAACTTAACCCTAAAAGTGGGTGATTCTATTGTGATTACCGGGCCTTCTGGTGCAGGTAAAACCACGTTGATGAAAATTATGCTGGGGTTATTACAGCCGACCTCGGGTAAAGTGCTGCTGGATGGTAAAGATATCACCCAGCTTGGCCTTAAAAATTACCGCAAACAAATAGCCGCGGTGATGCAGAATGACACTTTATTAGCTGGCTCAATCGCCGATAACATCAGCTTTTTTGACCCTCAGCCCAACTACTTAAAAATAGAGCAGTGTGCCCACCATGCCGCTATTCATGATGATATTACCAAAATGACAATGGGCTATAACTCATTAGTGGGTGACATGGGGTCAAACTTATCGGGTGGGCAGGTACAGCGGTTATTATTAGCGCGTGCGTTGTATCAATCGCCGTGTGTGTTATTTATGGATGAAGCGACTAGCCATTTAGATAAGGATAACGAGGCGAAAATAAGTGAGCAAATTCAGCACTTACCAATCACACGGATTATGATTGCTCATCGCCAAGAAACTATTAATATGGCTGGCAAAGTCTATCATTTAAATGCAGGTGAATTAGTGGACTTAGGCCAGCAAGGTGAAAGTGCTTAAAATGATCAAGGCGTGTATATTACCCGCCTCTCCATTATGCTTGCCGTTAATAGAAGCTCAATACCAGCGATATAAATACCCCCGTTACAAATAGCTGCACTACACAAAACCCCATGATATCTTTTGCTTTTAAGCCTGCTATTGCCAATACGGGTAATGCCCAAAAGGGTTGAATTAAATTGGTCCACGCATCGCCCCACGCAACAGCCATAGCAACGCGTGATATATCGGCGCCCAGCTCTTGCGCTGCGGGTATAACAATAGGTGCTTGTACTGCCCATTGGCCGCCGCCAGAAGGTACAAACATATTAACGAGTCCTGCACTTATAAAGCTAAAAAATGGCAAGCTATCGGCATCTGCTACGGCAATAAAACCACCTGATATTTGCTGCGCTAAACCGCTATCGACCATAACGGCCATAATCCCTGCATAAAACGGAAATTGAATAACAATGCCTGCGCCGCTAGGAATTGCTTGATGCAAGCTATTAAGCAAGTTATGTGGTGTTTGGTGTAATGTAATGGCTAAAAACAAGAACACCGCTATAACGCTATTAAGATTTAAGCTACCGCCTGCAAATATAAAGTAATACGCCAAATAACACAGACCGAGCAAGCCAATTGCTATGCCAAGCAGTTTACTGTGTTCTAAATGTTGTGCCGGGCGGGTTATGCTTTCATTATGAGCGGGGGATTCTTTTATTAGCGCTGGGTCTACATATACGCTGTTTTTACCACTGGGTAGCATGTAGCGGTTAACCAGCGGCATAATAATAAATAAGCCAATTAATATTGCTATGTTAAAACCAGCAAACAGTGTTTGTTCAGTACTAATTATACCAATGCTACTTTGTGAAAAGTGCCCCTCGGTAGCAATGGTGAGCGGGATAGAGCCTGCTAAACCGCCATGCCATACTACAAAGCCCGAGTAGGCACTGGCTACTAACAACCTGTAATCAACCTTTGTTTGCTTAGCAATGGCTTTAGCAAATAAAGCGCCAATTACTAAGCCAAACCCCCAATTTAACCAGCTTGCTAATAACGAAATAAGCGTGACTAAAATAATGGCTTTTGGCGCTGTATTGGCAAGCGTAGCTAGTTTTTCTAATAGTTTATTTATAGGCGGTGTACTTGCCAGCATAAAGCCGGTAATAAGCACTAACAGCATTTGCATGGCAAAGCTCAGTAGGTTCCAAAAACCACTCCCCCATGTGTTAATAACTTCAATACTGGTTGAGGGGGTAAATAGGCTAGCGCCTAGTAAGGTAATAATGCTTAGCAATATTACAAATATAAAGGGATCGGGTAAGTAGCGCTCTACTAATTTAGTAAATGGTGTGGCAATTTTATTTAGCATAGTGTGTCTGTGTGTTTTTTATTCTTAATATAATTAATCATGCTCTTAGCTGATTAGCAAACCCGCATTTAGTCTTATATTGGTCGGGGTGGTTTATCTATAAAAGTTGACCGAATTTTAATCCTAGAAGGCCAACAGCTCCTACTTAAAAGCTTAAACGTTGCTTAAAAGCATGGCTTACAGTAACGTACTGTTTATAGATAATTTACTAACAAAGATTTTGTATTATGCCGGTAATATTTAAAAGGCTAGCGCTACTTGTTCGAGCTCATATTGATCAGTTGAGTTGGCAGGCTGTAGCACTTGCAATATTAACTCACATGTTACTAACGTGGGGGCTATTGTACGTAGCTAATGAGCAAGCGCTTACATCGTTTACTACCTTTTTTTACTACTACACAGTAACAACCTCAACCGTAGGTTATGGTGATTTTAGCCCAACTAGCGAGCTTGGGCGCTGGGTTGTAGCATTAATACAAATTCCGTTTGGTTTAGCTTTATTTGGCGTTCTGTTAGGAAAAACAGGGCAAACAGTAACTTACTTAATTAGGCGCGCTATGACTGGTGATAAAAATTTTGCTCACAGTAACAACCACATCATTATTTTTGGTTGGCACGATACTCGTACAAAAAAGATGATTGATTATATTCTTGCCGATACCAAGCGCACCGACCGCCGTATTTTATTGGCGGTTACTGAGCAAATGGATCACCCGTTTTTAACTAACGAAAACGTCGATTTTGCCCGCCTTACAAGCTTTACTGATTTAGAAGAGTTAGAGCGTGTTGCAATAAACCGTGCCGATAAAGTGATTATTGATGGCCAAGACGACGACCAAACATTTACAACGGCGCTGCGTATTAGTCGTTTAGTTAAAAAAGAGTGCCATATAAGCGCTCACTTTTTAGATGAAACCAAAGTAGATATGCTGCATGAGCATTGCCAAAATGTAGAGTGCAGCAGTGCTAAATCGGCAGAGATATTAGTGCGTTCAATGCAAGATCCTGGCTCAAGCCGAGTACAAGAAGAACTGCTTTCTACTTTGCATGGCGATACTCAATTTAGCTTAGCGATCCCCGAGGGTTGTAGTGATATGGAATTTGGCACTTTATTTCATCATTTTAAGCATGACTACGATGCAATTTTATTAGGCGTAGCGCATAACTTAAGTGCACAAAATATGGATTTAAACCCACCACTTGATTACAAAGTAAGTGAAGGCGATATATTACACTATATCGCGCTGGAGCGTGTTTTAACTAGCGAAGTGGATTGGCAGAGCTTGGCAAAATAATGAATGAAGTTGTATTTTTAATTATTATTTTAAGCGCTTATATTTTACCTGTCGTTATAGTAGTAAATAGTAAGCGCACCCAAGGCCACGAAAAAAACGGCTGGCTAATAGGCGTTATTATATTTTCGTGGCTTGGGCTTGTAATGTACTTTGCTATTGTGCCAAAGCATGGTCGCAAGAAAAGAAAGAAGAAAAAATCGTCATAATATTATTCTAATTGCTTAAGTTTATGCTCTATTAGTGGGTCGTCAGGCACAATTTGCTGTGCGACCTCCAATAGCTGAATCGCATCATTGGGGTGTTCATCTTGATGTTTAAGCGCCACATCAATTAATGGTTGAATATCAATTTTGGCCTGATGCTCCTGTACGTGCACTTCTTTTTCGTCGGCTAAAATTTTATGTGCAGTACTTAGTAATGCTAAGCGGTGAGGAGAGCTTGCATTAGCCTTATTTAGGCTCTGATAATACTCTTCTTTTAAACGCAGTGTTTTGGTTTGCAGGCGAAATTGCGCAATATCAATTTGCTGGTGGCGAATAAAATCAACGGCTACTTGTTTGTAAAACCCAAACTTAGTTAGGTAGCTGGCATGAGTGCCGTGCCCCATACCAAATACGCGCAAGTGCGTAAGCTGTGGGTAACGCTTAGCATGTAAGCGGTCTATTTTATTGGTTGGATCATAAATTATATAGCCCTTAGCATGGCCTAGATCTAGATCGTTGTACTCACTTTGCCAATCAAACTGTTGTGCAAGCGCAGTGCTTGAGCGATTATCCCACGGCACTATTTCGGAATTTTTAGTACTCACAGGGTGAAAAAACAAAACCTGATCGAGCTTTAATAATTTAGCAAATGCACCCACAGCAAAACCACCGCGGCTTAAGCCATAACCTAAGCGACATTTAAATGGTTCAAGTAACGTTGCTAGCTGCTCTAAAAAGAAAATTAAATTACGGCTTCTAAACCAATTACTTTTTCCTAAATGCTGAAATGAAATTACATTAACGTTTTGTTTTTGCGCTAAGTGATAGCCCCATGGGGCAAAGTCATCGGTTAGATCTTGCTCTTGAACATTGGTACCTGCGGGGGAGAAAGTAAAAAGCAGGGGTTTATTTAAATCAACAAAGTCGTATTTTACATACACATCGCCGAGTAAGTCGCCACCACACATAGGCAGCTTAGTTTGTTGTTCATCACGACAAAGCGTTAACCATTCATCTAACCAATACAGTAATTTCATTAATCCCCCAATTATATCTCGCGGGGATCGTATCAAACCCGGCTAAAAGAGGTCAAACATAGCCAGGTTGTAAGCTAGGTAAATGTTTTTAATTGCTCATAGCTATTATTTCTTGCCAATCATTGTGCGTTACTGGCATGACTGAAAGGCGACCTGCTTTTTTAAGCGCGAGCTCGGTTATTGCATTGTTAGCTTTTATATTTTTTAAGCTAACTAGTTTATTTAAATGGCTCTTATATGTTACTTCAACAACAAACCAGCGCGGTTTATCACTAGTGGATTTTGCATCATAGTAGTCGCTACTTAAATCAAACTGTGTTGGATCTGGATAGGCTTCTTTTGTCACTGTGGCTATGCCTACAACACCAACGTGCTTGCAACTTGAATGGTAAATCATTACTTGGTCGCCTAGCTTTATATCATCACGCATAAAATTACGCGCTTGATAATTACGTACACCTTCCCAAAGTGTGGTTTGGTTTGGTGCATTTTTTAAATCATTAATTGAAAATGCATCGGGTTCTGTTTTAAACAACCAATAAGACATAGTGTCATTCCTAACAAAGATTTACATAGTTGTAGTCTATAGTATCATTAACTTATCTGGGGATTGAGGAAGAAATAATGAGCCAAGTATTAGATGATTTATTGTCGTTGTTAACGCTTGAAGAAATCGAGCAAGGTTTATATCGTGGGCAAAGCCAAGATTTAGGTTTTAGAGCTGTATTTGGCGGTCAGGTTATGGGGCAGGCGCTTTCTGCTGCAAAAGAAACATTACCTGAAGGGCGAATAGTTCACTCATTACATTCTTACTTTTTACGCCCAGGTGATGCAGCTAAGCCCATTGTCTACGATGTAGAAACCATACGTGATGGAAAAAGCTTTAGTACGCGCCGTGTAAGCGCTATTCAATACGGTAAGCCTATTTTTTACATGACTGCGTCTTTTCAAGGTGAAGAAGAGGGTTTATCGCATCAGGCAACTATGCCAAATGTGCCGCCACCAGAAGAGCTGCGTTCATCACTTGAATTTTACCAAGAAAATGCTGCACATATTCCAGAGGTAATTCGTAATAAGTTTATTCGCGAAATGCCAATTGAAATGCGCCCTGTGACTTTTCATAACCCATTTAAGCCAGAAGCGATAGAGCCTGTAAAACATATTTGGTTTAAAGCCAATGGTGAAATGCCGGACGATCAGCGCATTCATAATTACTTACTTGCTTATGCTTCAGATTTTGAGTTTTTGCCTACTGCGCTTCAGCCACACGGCGTATCGTTTATGCAGCCAAATATGCAAGTCGCGACAATTGACCATGCTATGTGGTTTCACCGCTCGTTTAGATTAGATGATTGGATTTTATATACAATCGACAGCCCAAGCGCTAGCTCAGGCCGAGGATTAGTAAGAGGGCAGTTTTTTGACCGACAGGGCAACTTAGTTGCCTCAACAATACAAGAAGGGGTTATGCGCCAGCGCTAACCCATACACAGCGATAAAATGCTAGTTACACTGACCTTGCACTATATCGCTGATTGATTGCCAAATACGAGCTGGCAATAACGTTTTAAGGTGCATGTAAGTTTCACAAAGTTGCGTACTACCCACTAAACCGTTTTCACCTTCTGTTATTAAAAACTCACCGCGTAAGTTATCAATAAAGCCAACTAACACTTTTTTGTCAAAAAACTCAGGTGTTTTAATTCCATGAAGAGTCCCTAAGCGCTCTGCAAGTACTTGGCTTTCACGTTCAAGTTCAGCCTTTTCAATACCATTGCTAGTTTGGATAAAGCCAATAACAATAGCGTAGCGTTGCAGCGTAAAGCTAAGTGCTCTGCCTAGCATTTCTAGTTTAGCTAAACAGTCATTTGTGTTGGTGATGTGAATATTATCACCATCAATTTCTATTAAGTTTTGATCTGCAAAGTTAGCTAAAATGCGTGTAATGTAGTTTTCATCCAGCTCTTGCAAGTACCACTCTTTAGCAAATAAAGGGTAAAACGCTTTTACTAATTGCTCACATTGTCCAATGGTTGTGGTGTGTTGCTTAAATAAGTGCAGTGCAAGTAAGCTAGGCACCGCAAACAAGTGTAAAATGTTATTACGATAGTAGTTGAACAAGATTTTTTCTTTTTCGCTAATCGCAATAATTTCACCAAACTCATCGCTAATCACTTCAAACTTATTAAGCTTTAAAGCATGCGTTAATAGCTGCTCCGGCGATTCATCTGGTGCGGTTACTTTTTCGCTATAGCTGGCATCGCGTTGTAGGCGTAAATAAAAATCTAGCTGAGCTAAAAGCTTTGGTTTACTCAGTGCATGTTTGTCGTTAACTAGTAATATCATTGCTAGCAAGTTAACGGCATTAAGTGCAGCTGCACTATTTATTTTAACCATTACCTGATCGGCAAGGGCGGCTACTTGTGGACCTAACCATTGCGGTTTTTGCACGTCGGTTGGATGAATGGCATCGCGCCAATCTGGTTGGTTATCGTTTAAATATTGGTTTATAGAAATTGGGTCGCCAAAGTTTAAGTAACCACGGCCGTAGTTTTTAAGGTTTTTAATGGCTTTAAAAATACCAAAAATAGACTCACCTTTTTTGTCTTTACCGGCAAGCTCTTTAAGGTAAGTATTTATTTCCATTACGTGCTCGTAGCCTATGTATACCGGCACAATAGAAACAGGGCGGTCTATTCCACGTAACATAGCTTGTAGAGTCATAGCGAGCATGCCTGTTTTTGGCGGTAGTAGTCGCCCAGTTCGGCTGCGTCCGCCTTCAGTGTAAAACTTAACTGAGTAACCTTTAATAAATAGCTGACTTAAATATTCTTTAAATACCGCTGAATATAGTTTGTTACCTGCAAACGAACGGCGGATAAAAAATGCTCCCGAGCGGCGAAAAATACCACCGGCAGGGAAAAAGTTAAGATTAATACCCGCTGCAATGTGAGGTGGCACTAAGCCTTGATGATAAATCGCATAAGTAAGAAGCAGATAATCCATGTGGCTTCGGTGGCACGGCATATAAATAATTTCGTGGCCTTTATTGGTTAGCTCGTGGATTTGCTCTGTGTATTTTACGTCAATACCGTTATATAGCTTGTTCCATAACCATGTTAAAAAGCGCTCAGCCACACGTATCATTGCTTCAGAGTAATTAGCGGCTATTTCATCAAGTAACTTAAGTGCATTTTGGCGCGCTTCTGTTTGGCTTATATTTTTTGATTTAGCTTCATCTTGAATGGCTTTTTTTATTGTTGCTGAAGCAAGAAGAGAGTTAAATAATTGCTCGCGAGAAGGCATTTTAGGACCTGTAGCCGCAAGCTTTTGGCGCTTAAAATGTACGCGTGCAACACGCAGTAGTTTATGTGGCAGCTCACTTACGTCAGCTTTTTCATTAACTAATAATGATAAATCGAGCGGTTGGCTAAATCTAATAAAGTTATCTCGTCCAGAAAACAACACGACAAAAAACTTTCTAAACCAACTTGGTGTAAGTGAGTGTGTTATTAATGTACGCAGACCTGGTTTTTCTTTGCCGGGATCGCGCCCCCATAAAATAGTAACGGGCACTACCTGTACATTCTTTTGCCCACTATTTAATAAGTGCTCAACAATCTCTTTGCCTTGTGCAAGCGCATTGGTTGGTTTTGCTTCGTCACCAAATAATGGCGGTGGATTTTTAATGCCAATAAAACGATCGAGCTGTTTATTACCTAACACCTGCTCTTCGGTTGGACTAGGTAAACCATGCTTTTTACACACACGTGCAAGTGCCGCTAAATCAAAACGTGAATTTAGTCGCACTATATAAAATGTAGGATATTGAGGATTTAGCTCATACTGCTCAATCGGGTTCTCAGGAAGCACTTTGCTTTTAACTAGTAAGCGGCTAACTCCAGCAGAAAGAACATTTAAACAATAATTAAAAATACGCATCGCCTCACCATATTGAGAGTATTAAAAGCAAAATAAGCCCATAGGATACCATAATATCTGTTAAATCCGTTATTTTGCGTAATTGGTTATGAGCTAATAATTGACCGCATGCGGCAGTATAGGTTCAAGTATAGTTATTTATTATCTAGTAGATAACGGGCTGTAGCTTATTTAATCGAATACTCGGTTTTAAATCTTTTCTAATTAGTTGTTGCATTTATCACCAATATCACTATAATACGCAGGCTTTCAAAATTCCCCCGGGAACTTGAAAGGATAAATTAAGCTTGGATTTCAAGCTAATAAACAGGAGTTCCGATTTGGAACTCAACGTAGATATAGATTAACAACCGGCATCTTAATTATTAAGATTGTTTCGGTCGTTTTTTTATGCTCTTTAAATGCTCTTTATATTGAGGTTTAAGAATGTCAAATCAACGCATTCGTATTCGCCTAAAAGCTTTTGACCACCGTTTGATTGACCAATCAACGGCGGAAATCGTGGAAACTGCGAAACGCACTGGCGCACAAGTACGTGGTCCAATTCCACTACCTACACGCTTTGAACGTTTTACTGTACTTACATCACCGCACGTTAATAAAGACGCGCGTGATCAGTACGAGATCCGCACCCATAAACGTCTGATCGACATCGTAGAACCAACTGACAAGACTGTAGACGCTCTAATGCGTTTAGACCTTGCTGCTGGTGTTGATGTTCAAATCAGCCTGGGTTAATCGAAAGATTAGAGAGGTTATAGGAAAATGGCATTAGGTCTAGTCGGTCGTAAAGTGGGTATGACACGTATCTTCACTGAAGATGGTGTATCTATCCCTGTGACAGTTATTGAAGCGACTCCTAACCGCATTGCTCAGATCAAATCTGACGCAACAGACGGTTATAACGCGCTTCAAGTAACCGCAGGCACTAAAAAAGCAAGCCGTGTAAACAAAGCTTCAGCGGGTCATTTCGCTAAAGCTGGTGTTGAAGCGGGTCGCGGTCTGTGGGAATTCCGCCTAAATGGTGGTGAAGGCGATTTTGAAGTAGGCGCAGAGCTTACTGTTGAATTATTCAACGAAATCAACAAAGTTGACGTAACCGGTACTTCTAAAGGTAAAGGTTTCCAAGGTGGTGTTAAGCGCTGGAATTTCAGCATGCAAGACGCTACACATGGTAACTCTCTATCTCACCGTGCTCCTGGTTCAATCGGTCAAAACCAATCACCTGGTAAGGTGTTTAAAGGTAAGAAAATGGCCGGTCATATGGGTGCTGAGCGTGTAACGACTCAAAACTTAGAACTAGTTCGCGTTGACGCTGAGCGTAACTTGCTATTAGTTAAAGGTGCTGTACCTGGAGCTATCGGCGGTGACGTTATCGTTAAACCAGCTGTTAAAGCATAAGTCCTGGAGATTTAGTGATGGAATTAGCAATTAAAGACGCTTCTGGCGCTCTTGAAGTTTCTGAAGCTACTTTTGGACGTGAGTTTAACGAAGCATTAGTACATCAAGTAGTTGTTGCATACGCAGCAGGTGCTCGTCAAGGTACTCGTGCTCAGAAGACACGTTCTGAAGTAAGCGGTGGTGGTAAAAAACCATGGGCTCAAAAAGGTACTGGCCGTGCACGTGCTGGTACAATCCGTAGTCCAATTTGGCGTTCAGGTGGCGTTAGCTTCGCAGCTAAACCACAAGACCACAGCCAAAAAGTAAACCGTAAAATGTACCGCGGTGCGATCAAAAGCATCTTATCTGAATTAGTTCGTCAAGAGCGTTTAATCGTTGTTGAAAGCTTTGGTTTAGAAGCACCAAAGACAAAAGAATTAGTTTCTAAGCTTAAAGAACTTGAGCTTAAAGATGTTCTTATCGTGACTGAAGAAGTAGATGAAAATCTTTTCTTATCGGCACGTAACCTTTATAAGGTTGACACGCGTGATGTAGCTGGTATCGACCCTGTAAGCTTAATTGCTTTCGACAAGGTACTTATTACAGCCGCTGCTGTTAAGCAACTTGAGGAGGCGCTAGCATGATCCGTGAAGAACGTCTTTTAAAAGTGATCCTTGCTCCACATATCTCTGAAAAAAGCACAATTGCTGCTGAAGAAAACAACACGATTGTTTTTAAAGTAGTAAATGACGCAACTAAAGCTGAAGTTAAAGCAGCAGTTGAGAAGCTTTTTGAAGTAGAAGTAACGGGTGTTCGCACACTTAACGTTAAGGGTAAAACAAAACGTACTGGCGCACGTTTCGGTCGTCGTAGCGACTGGAAAAAAGCTTACGTTACTCTTAAAGAAGGCAGCGAGCTAGACTTTGTCGGCGGCGCCGAGTAATAAGGGGATAGAATTATGGCACTTCAAAAGTGTAAGCCTACTTCTGCGGGCCGTCGTCACCTAGTTAAAGTGGTTAACCCAGATTTACATAAGGGTAAGCCATACGCACCACTTTTAGAGAAAAACTCTAAATCAGGTGGTCGTAATAACAATGGTCGTATTACGGTTCGTCATATCGGTGGTGGTCATAAGCAGCATTACCGTTTAATCGATTTTAAACGTACTAAAGATGGCATTCCAGCCACTGTTGAGCGTTTAGAATATGATCCAAATCGTAGCGCAAACATCGCTCTTGTATTATATGCAGACGGTGAGCGTCGTTACATTATCGCACCTAAAGGCTTAAAAGCTGGTGATGCAATCCAGTCTGGTGTTGATGCACCAATCAAACCTGGTAATGCATTACCTATGCGCAATATGCCTGTAGGTTCGACTGTTCACAACGTAGAATTAAAACCAGGTAAAGGTGCTCAAATCGCACGTTCTGCTGGTGCATACGTTCAAATCCTTGCTCGTGATGGTCAATATGTAACATTACGTCTTCGTTCAGGCGAAGTTCGTAAAGTTGAATCTGATTGTCGTGCGACTCTAGGTGAAGTAGGCAATGCTGAGCATATGCTTCGTTCACTTGGTAAAGCAGGTGCAAATCGCTGGCGTGGTATTCGTCCGACAGTTCGTGGTGTTGCCATGAACCCGGTTGATCACCCACACGGTGGTGGTGAAGGTCGTACATCTGGTGGTCGTCATCCTGTGTCTCCATGGGGTAAACCGACTAAGGGTGCGAAGACGCGTAAGAACAAGCGTACGGATAAATTTATAGTACGTCGTCGTACTAAGTAATATTGAGGAATAGCCATGCCACGCTCTCTCAAGAAGGGTCCTTTTATAGACCTACACTTGCTGAAGAAGGTAGAGAAAGCTTTGGAAAGCGGTGAAAAGAAGCCAATTAAAACTTGGAGCCGTCGTTCAATGATCATACCTAACATGATCGGATTGACCATTGCTGTCCATAATGGTCGCCAGCACGTGCCAGTTTTCGTTTCTGACGAAATGATTGGTCACAAACTAGGTGAATTTGCACCAACTCGCACTTACCGTGGCCATGCTGCGGATAAGAAAGCGAAGAAACGATAAGAGGGGAAGATAAATGCAAGCATTAGCTAAACATAAATTCGCCTCTGGTTCGGCGCAAAAAGCTCGTCTAGTTGCAGACCAAATTCGCGGACTACCTGTAGACCGCGCATTAGAAATCCTGGCGTACAGCCCTAAAAAAGCGGCTGTATTAGTTAAGAAAGTACTTGAGTCTGCTATTGCTAACGCAGAGCATAACGAAGGTGCTGACATTGATGAGCTTCGTGTAACTACGATTTTTGTGGACGATGGTCCAACAATGAAACGTATTATGCCACGTGCTAAAGGACGCGCAGACCGCATCCTTAAGCGTACAAGCCACATCACTGTTGTGGTTTCAGATAGCTAGGAGTATAAGTAATGGGACAAAAAGTTCATCCTACTGGTATTCGCCTAGGTATATCTAAACCTTGGGTTTCTACCTGGTACGCGAGTTCAAAAGATTTCTCTGATCAGCTTTTTGGCGATCACAAAGTACGTAAATTCCTTACTAAGGAATTAAAAGCGGCTTCTGTGTCTAAAATCGTTATTGAGCGCCCAGCTAAATCTATCCGTGTAACAATTCATACGGCTCGTCCGGGTGTTGTTATCGGTAAAAAAGGCGAAGACGTAGAAAAATTACGTCAAGCGGTAACTAAGATTGCTGGTGTACCTGCTCAGATTAATATTTCTGAAGTACGTAAACCAGAACTTGATGCACAACTAGTAGCAGACGGCATTGCCTCTCAACTAGAGCGTCGTGTTATGTTCCGTCGCGCTATGAAGCGTTCGGTACAAAATGCAATGCGCATCGGTTCTAAAGGGATCAAAGTTGAAGTTAGCGGTCGTCTTGGCGGCGCAGAAATCGCACGTTCAGAATGGTATCGTGAAGGTCGTGTACCTCTACATACTCTTCGTGCTGATATCGACTACGCAACTTCTGAAGCCTTAACCACTTATGGTATCATTGGTGTTAAAGTTTGGATCTTCAAAGGCGAAGTTATTGGTGGTTTACCACTAGTACAAGAGCAAGAGAAGCCAGCTAAACGCGCACCAAAGAAAGCCAAGAAAAGTGCTAAGTAGAGGTAGCGAGTAATGTTACAGCCAAAACGTACAAAATTCCGTAAAATGCACAAAGGCCGCAACCGCGGTTTAGCGCAAAACGGTAACAAAGTAAGCTTCGGTACTTTCGGTTTGAAAGCTACTGGTCGTGGCCGCATGACTGCTCGTCAAATCGAAGCAGCTCGTCGTGCTATGACGCGTCACGTGAAACGTCAAGGTAAAATCTGGATCCGTGTCTTCCCTGACAAGCCGATCACAGAAAAACCTCTTGAAGTTCGTATGGGTAAAGGTAAAGGTTCTGTTGAATATTGGGTTGCTGAAATTCAGCCTGGTAAAGTACTTTACGAAATGGAAGGTGTTTCAGAAGAGCTTGCTCGTGAAGCGTTTGACCTTGCAGCTCGTAAACTGCCATTCAAAACAACTTTCGTAACTCGGACGGTAATGTGATGAAAGCAAGCGAACTAAAAGATAAAAGCGTAGAAGAGCTTAATGCTGAACTTCTAGGACTTCTTCGTGAGCAATTTAATATGCGCATGCAAGCAAGCACTGGTCAGTTAGCTCAGACACACACGCTAAGAACAGTACGTCGCGATATCGCGCGTGTAAAAACAATTATTAACCAGAAGGCAGGTCAATAATGAGCGATAAAATTCGTACTCTTCAAGGCCGTGTAGTAAGCGACAAGATGGAAAAATCTTTCACTATCGCTATCGCACGTTACGTGAAGCACCCAATCTATGGGAAATTCATTAAACGTACAACTAAGCTACACGTACATGACGAAAACAACACAGCAAAAGCGGGTGACGTAGTTACTATCCGTGAATGTGCACCAATTTCTAAGAATAAATCTTGGACTTTAGTAGACGTTGTTTCTAGTCCAAAACAAGCTTAATTTTTAATTAAGTTAGTTTTGTAAAAAAGCCCCGGCATTAGCTGGGGCTTTTTTGTTTGTGAATAGCTGTCAGCCGCTCGCAGTGCATTTAAGCCCCGTAGCTTGGGTTGAGTATTGCGAAACCCGAGGAGAAAAGAGCACCGAGAATACATAGGAGTAGGTATATATCATGAGAAAAGAGCGATACGAATACGCTGGCATTATTCATACATTAATAAAAACCTTTCGTTGTACCAATTGAAACTCCACGCATTGAACTAAATCTGTATTTAAACACTCATAAAGCAAACTGTTCACAGGGAGTTCACGGTGTTTAAAAATAACTATAAGACATGGGGCATTTCTATTGGCTTACATGTCGTCATTATTTATTCAGTCTCAAGGCAAACGGTAGAGGTTCAACAACCTGAAAAGGTGACAGTCATGCAAGCCTACGTCATGGTTGACCTTGCAGCAGTGCCAGATATTAACAGTAGTACGCAACCTGCCTTTGCAGCAACAGCCTTTGAAAGTGAGGCAAAGCTTAGTGAGGTCGAGCAATCCACAGAACAACCAGAAGCTAAGCTGCGTAAACATGACGCTAAGTCGCATGTTGATGAGCCTGCAATTATTAGTAAAACAAGCCCCCAGACAAAACCATCATCAAACTCAGCAAAGGTTGAGCCCCCATCGGTTCAAGTTGCGGCTGATAAGCACAAAGTAGGCGTTGATCAGCAAGGTGCAGAGCAGCCATTTAAAAAGCTTAATCCATACGCACCGATACCTCTAATTACACCGCCAAATGAAGTGCGCAACTCATTTGACTACCCACACTCAGCAATACCGCAAAGCGCTGATGATAAGTTGCGGCTAACAGTGCCTAAAGAACATACATCTAGCTTTCAATCAGATGTAGTGTGGCAAAGTGCTGATGGCAGTCAGCGAATGGAGATGTATAAAGGTATGTGCTATAAAATTGATTTCAATGGAGTGATGGGGAAAGTGGGTCTACCACAAGGGTCGCCAAGGCCATGCAAAGATAACGATGGTATTTTATTCGATAAAATAATGGATAAGTGGAACAGTAAAAAACCACTTAAATAGCAGGATCATAATTTACGAAGTTTATGCCTTTTTGAAAATATACCAGTAATAATAGATATTAAGATACATACTGCGGAGCTTACAATTAGAAAGCGGTTTTCGATCCTACTGACTTGTCTTTCGCCTACAATTTGGTAAGTAACATCACCTTCAATATACCGCTCACCTTGATATTGCTGACTTACATTAAACGCTAAAAAATCATCTAGTTTTGCCTGATAGGTAAAGTAGGTTTCTGGATAAAAAATCTCGTAGTGGGCACAAAGCCAAACGGTAATAGCCAAAATAAACATCAAACTACACATTATCGCTAACTTAGGAGTTTGTGCTGCCTTTATGGGAGAAGCCGGTAAATATTCATTAAAGCTGATGCCATAACAGCTACTTAATTTTTCAAGTACTTCGAGAGATGGTATGAACTGCCCATTTTCAAGTTTTGATAGATATGATTGTTGAATTCCAATTTCGCGTGCAGCAAAAGCTTGAGTCCATTTTTTATCTGATCTTAGGCGCTTTAACTCCATTCCTAACGCTTGCATAAACCTTGCTCTTATTATTAGTAAACAATTTTATTATCGCTAAAAATTGTATTTATAAATACCCTAATAAGTAATATTCACACCTATTAATACAAAGAATATTATGAATATTAATAGCTTATATATTAAATTGCGCAATTTCAGTTATGCTCAACCCTACCACCACTAAGGAGCTATAAAATGTTAAACAAATATACTTGCGCTATTTTAGTGCTTATGGGAGCGTTTTTTTACACGAATGCTAGTTATGCTGAGCCTGTTTTTGCAATTAAAGCCAGTATTTATAAACTTAAAAACCAAGTTACCGTTGATAGCAAAATTGAAGAAACCCTAAAAAGCTTAAGCCCTATCCATCAACCCCAGTTACTTACTTTGTTGGACAAAAGTGCGCTGATAGAAATTGGTGATGAGAAGAAGTTAACAGCGCTAGAGGTAAAACCAAATAAAGATGGCAGCTACTTTAATGCCAGTATGAAACTTAAAGAGCAAGTTGATGGGAAGTGGCAATCTATCTCTTCTTTTATGCCGCGGATCCCAAACGGTCAAACAGTGTATTTAAGCCGAACTTTTACAGATAAGGTTTGGCTTATTAAAATTACAGGTAAACGCTACGAGTCGTTAGAGTTAGGACAGCAGGCACTAAGTAATAATAGCTGGTAGATAAGCATACTTACGTTGAGTTGGAGGCTCGTTTGCTGCAATAAAAGTTTCATATTACTTATTTGGAAAATACAAATATGCGCGCTAGTATGCTCCAATAAATGTACATGGAAAGTAGCATGACCAGGCAGTTAGTTTTAATTATAGGTAATGGCCCAGTAGAAGACGATATCAGTAAATCGATAAACAGCTTTGATAGAGTGGTGCGTTTTAATATGTGTGCAAACATGCCAGAACACTTAGGTCTTAAATGTACTGATTTATGGTTAGTCGGAAGGGGTAAGCAAGGTTTAAAATTTACCACGGCATTTCCAGCTATAGATATAAAGCGGCTGCAAAATATCATGATCACCGACCCTAAACCTAATTTATTTACTCAAACCTTTTACAAGCTAATTCAGCGTAAGGGCTGTATTGATCATGGTAATAAAATAACGCTCAAATATAGTGAACATGCAAATGTAGAGCGAATTCCTCAGCACGAAAAAAATGCTTTTTTAAAACATTTACATACTTTTGGCAAACCCGCTTTTAAACCAAAAGCGCCAAGCTCTGGGGTATTAGCTATTGAGTACTTTTTAAAGCAACAAGCACAAGTGTATATTATCGGCTTTGGTTTTAAGGGGTGGAAACGCCACCCCTGGAATTTAGAAAAGCTGTATGTGGAGTCACTTATTGCTGAGCAAAAAGTACAGGTATTAAAAAGCCCCAGTCAGTGCTGAGGCTAAAACCTTCTAAACTATTTACTACCAAATCATGTCTACAAATTCAGGGTGGTCGATATACGGATTACGATTCCCTTGAAACTCATAAGCGGCTTGGTTGCGGTCAAGCTCCATTTGGCTAACAGGGTCTGCGTTATGCCAATTAAGCAGCATGGTTACAACCCAACTCTCGAATACTTGATTGCTTGTACCATTAAGTACTGCATTACTTGCAGTTGTGTTATTTTGCCACGAGCCTATTACGTTCTCGTAGCGCGTAGCCATATAAAAATAAGCACGCGCAAAGTCACCCTTAAACTCATCTATTGGCTCAAATACAGTACCAGAGTAGTTTAGTGAACTTGTTGCTGTGCCTACCTTGCTACCGTTAGTTGATGTAAATGATGCACTAGCTACTTCACCAAATGGATAGTTACTACGTTTTGAGTTTACATAACCGTCAGTTGCGTAAATGTGGTGTACGTCTGAATTCATTGGCTCATTTGTGCCGCCAAACCAGCTTTTAGGGAACGAATGCTCACGGTTATAGCAATTACCTTCTCCACTATAATTACCACACTGATCGCTTACAGCAGTGTATGTGTAACTATCGCTGCCGTTAGGCTTTTCACTGTACATATCTAAAATGCTGTTATCGTTTTCAAAGTATTTATCGCGTGCTGATGAATCGTAAAAATTCCAAATAGCAGAGTAACCTTGCGAGCTGTGGTTGTTGATAATGTTGTAAAGCTCAGTTTTTAAAGCATAACCGGATAGCCCTTGAGTTGTAACATAGTATCCCGTAGGCGTTGGGTTTGTTCCATCGCCATCACCGGAGCCATCGCCTAAAGTAAATGAAGTGCTGTCGGTACTGTTAAAGCTTGCACCATTTGCAAGCTCTGTAGAGCCTTGAGTAAGCGTATAGCTACCATTACCAACATTACAACACATGCCGTCGCCGTAGCTGTCACTTACAACAAGTGTATATGCGCCATCAGTTAAGCACAGTTGTTCATTGTATTGGGTGTTTGATGCATAACCACTGCCATTAGCAACGCTGCTACCTTGGCCATTATTAACCGCCCAGCTGGTTTCGCTACCGTAGTTATCTGTATTCAACGTTAAAGTGAGGCTATTGTCGTTGCAACTAGTTGAGGAGCCGCCATCGGTATTAGGTAAAAAGTTGTCGATATAAACGGTTTCACTACCATCAAAGCCGCTTACATCATAAAAGCGGAGCCCTACATTAATTGTTTTATTACTGCTTGGCGTATAGCTATGGCTTATAGTTTGCCATTGATTCATTTGTGCTTGGTTTGAATAGCCTTGATAACCATCTATATACAAGCGTGCTTTAACTTTACCTTCGGTGTGGTAAACATCCACAGAAAATTCATATGTTTTACCTGCTTCAACACTGATTTGTTGTAGTAGATCGGTATTGCTTTGCGAAGCTGTCGTTACATTTATAGCTGCGGCGCTAGTACCGCTTTTAACTGTACTGGTAGAGTGCGTTAAGCTGATCCCGCTATCAATGGTGGTCCAAGAGCTAAGTGTATTGCCAGTCCATTGTTCAAAGCCACCATTGGCTACGTTAGCCATAGTGGGTAGGGCTGCTAATAATATAGCGCTGCCTAATAATTTAGTTTTATATTTCCCGTGTAACATGGTTGTTCCTATTTTTATAGTTGAATAAATAACATACACTAACTGCGCTTGGTTACAAAATTGTTAAATTTAAACTTAATGAAATAGCAATAATAAGCCTTTAAGCTGTTTTTGAAGGTCTTTATATAAATTAATAACTAAATGGAATAACAAAGCAGATTCTATTCTTTTTTTATAAACGCATAGCCCGTTATCCTTCACACTTAGAAAACCTCAACAGAGACGCTCTGCAAGAGGGAAGCTCATTTTCAACAATGCTTAAATTGCATTGTGTTTAATTTTTCAGGGTTATGGGGAATAGATTCATGTTGTTAGGTCAACTAAACGCTGCGGCAAGCCCGCTAACGCAAGAGCAAGTACAGAAGCTGCAAGGCTTAGTGGCTGAACTTAATCCAATTCAACAAGCGTGGGTAAGTGGTTACTTAGCCGCTAACGCTAACTCGGCTGCATTAGGTGGCCCAGTTGCAAATACACCTGCTGCAGGCGATGCTGCACCGCTAACTATTTTATATGGTTCTCAAACAGGTAACGCAAAAGGCGTAGCAACTAAGCTAAAAGAGCAAGCCGAGTCGCGTGGACTTGCTGTTAAGTTAGTAAGTATGTCGGATTACAAACCAACAGCCCTGAAAAAAGAAAAGTTTTTAACCATCGTTGTATCTACATACGGTGAAGGCGAGCCGCCAGAAGATGCAGAAACATTACACGAATTTTTAGCCACTAAAAAAGCACCTAAATTAGATGATGTAAAAGTAGCTGTTATAGGTTTGGGTGATTCTAGCTATGAGTTTTTCTGCCAAACAGCAAAAGATTTTGAAGAGCGCTTAAATAAATTGGGTGCGCAAACTATCTATCAACGTGCTGATTTAGACGTAGATTACGATGATGAAGCTGCAACGTGGATTGCAGGCGCAATAGACGCTTTTGAACCAGACTTAAAAGCGCAGCAAGATGCGGCTGGCGGCCAAGTTGTGTCAATGCCATTTGGTGCGCCAACGGCTGCAGCAAGCCAATACACCAAGCAGAATCCGTTTGAAGCAGAGCTTTTAACGGTTCAAAAAATTACTGGCCGCGATTCTACTAAAGACGTACGCCATGTTGAAATTTCGCTTGAAGGTTCTGACATTACCTACACACCAGGTGATTCATTAGGTGTGTACTTTTTAAATGACGATGTATTAGTTGATGAAGTGCTTGAGCTTACTCAAATAGAGGCAACTAGCATTGTAAAAGTAGGCGAAGAAGAGCTAAGCGTACGCAACGCCCTAATTGAGAAGCTAGAGCTAACTCAGTCATACCCAGGGTTTGTAGAAAAATATGCAATTGCCACGGGCACGCCAGAGCTACTTAAGCTAGTTGAAGATAAAGCTGCAATGCGAGCATACATTGAGCCTCGCCAAATATATGATGTAATTCGTCAAAATCCAGCAAAACTTGATGCGCAAACGCTAGTAGATTGCTTACGTAAATTACAAGCGCGTTTATATTCGATTGCCTCTAGTCAAAGTGAGGTAGAAGACGAAGTACATTTAACACTTGGTTTAGTGCAGTTTGATGCATTTGATAGCGAGCACTTAGGCGGCTGTTCTGGTTACTTAACTCGTCGTGCTGAAGAAGGCTGTAAAGTTAAAGTATTTAGCGAACATAATGATAACTTCCGTTTACCAACAGACGACAATACACCAGTGATTATGGTTGGCCCTGGCACCGGTATTGCGCCATTCCGCGCATTTTTACAAGAGCGTGACTCGCGTGAAGCACAAGGTAAAAACTGGCTGTTTTTTGGTAACCCACACTTTACTCAAGACTTTTTATACCAAGTAGAAATTCAAGGTTATTTAAAGTCAGGTTTACTTAATAAAGTAGATGTTGCATTTAGCCGTGACCAAGCAGAAAAAGTATACGTACAAGACAAATTACGCAGTAACAGCAAAGACGTATTTGAATGGCTAGAAGCGGGTGCGCACTTATATATTTGTGGCGATGCAAACCGCATGGCAAAAGATGTACACAATGCACTTGTTGATATTGTTAAAGAAAACACAGGCAAGAGCAATGAAGACGCAGAGCAATATTTAAAAGACTTACGTAGCGCTAACCGCTATCAGAAAGACGTGTATTAATCACGTTTCTTATTTTATTAACAGCTAGCAGCCGTCACTGTAACAAATTTAGGATTTAAAATGAGCGAACAAGATAAAAACGTAAAACTTTCTGATAATGAACGTTTGAAAAGAGAAAGTAACTTTTTACGTGGCACCATAGAGCAAGATTTAAAAGATGAAATTACCGGTGGTTTTACAGCCGACAACTTTCAATTAATACGCTTTCACGGCATGTATCAACAAGATGACCGTGATATTCGTGGTGAGCGTGCAAAGCAAAAGCTAGAACCGCTTCATAACGTAATGCTACGTGCGCGTATGCCTGGCGGTATTATTAAGCCAGATCAGTGGTTAGCAATCGATAAATTTGCTGATGACAAAACAAGCTACGGCAGCATTCGTTTAACTACGCGTCAAACGTTTCAGTTTCATGGTGTATTAAAGCCAAATATTAAAGGCATGCACCAAATGCTCAACAGCGTAGGCATTGACTCTATTGCTACCGCTGGTGACGTTAACCGTAACGTACTGTGTACTACTAATCCTGTTGAGTCACAGTTACATCAAGAGGCTTACGATTGGGCTGCTAAAATTTCTGAACATTTATTACCAAAAACGAAAGCATATGCTGAAATTTGGTTAAATGGCGAAAAAGCAGAAACCACTGAAGAGCCAATTTTAGGGTCTAATTACTTACCACGTAAGTTTAAAACCACGGTAACTATTCCGCCTAATAACGAAGTTGATGTTCACGCTAACGATTTAAACTTTGTGGCAATTGCCGATAACGGCAAGCTTGTTGGCTTTAACGTCCTTGTTGGTGGTGGCCTTGCCATGACTCACGGTGATACAGCAACTTATCCGCGTAAGGCTGATGATTTTGGCTTTATCAAACTAGAAGATACCTTAAAAATTGCAGAGCATGTTGTATCTGTACAACGCGATTGGGGTAACCGTTCAAACCGTAAAAATGCAAAAACTAAATACACACTAGACCGTGTGGGTACTGATGTATTTAAAGCAGAAGTAGAAGCGCGTTCAGGCGTTAAATTTGCACCAAGCCGTCCGTTTGAGTTTACTCATCGTGGCGATCGTATTGGTTGGGTTGAAGGCATTGATGGTAAGCACCACTTAACGCTATTTATTCAAAGCGGCCGTATTTTAGATTACCCAGGTAAGCCACTTAAAACAGGGTGTCGTAAAATTGCAGAAGTTCACCAAGGTGACATGCGCATGACGGCAAACCAAAACTTAATTATAGCGGGTGTACCGGCAGATCAAAAAGCAGTGATAGAAGAGATTGCCCGTAATCACGGCCTAATTGATGATAAAGATACAGAGCAACGTAAAAACTCTATGGCATGTGTAGCATTACCAACATGTCCGCTTGCTATGGCTGAGGCTGAGCGTTACTTACCAAGCTTAATTGAAAAAACCGAAGCATTGCTAGCTAAACACGGCATTCCGGATGACAGCATTATTATGCGTGTTGTTGGTTGTCCTAATGGTTGTGGCCGCGCAATGCTCGCAGAAGCCGGTTTAGTAGGTAAAGGCCCGGGTAAATATAACGTTTACTTAGGCGGTAACCTTGAAGGTACACGTATTCCTAAATTGTACCTAGAAAACGTAGGCGAAGATGTTTACCTAGACGCGTTTGATAAGCTAATTGGCCAGTGGGCAAGTGAGCGCAACGACGGTGAATGTTTTGGTGACTTTGTTATTCGCAAAGGCATTGTTGCTGAAGTTAAAGTGTCAGTAACCGATTTTCACGCATAATTAAATACCAGCGCTTTAGCGCTGGTGAGGCTTGGAATTTTCCATGAGTGAATTTAAAAATATTTTACAGCAAGATAAACAAAGCCAAGCGGCTATGTTAGCTGATGCTAATGGTTTACTAGCGAATATGAGCGCTGAGGAGCGTGTTGCATGGGCGCTTGATAACTTGCCTGAGACGGCATTTTTATCATCTAGCTTTGGTATTCAAGCAGCGGTGATGCTGCATTTAATGACCTCACAACGCCCAGATATACCTGTAGTTTTGACCGATACTGGCTACTTGTTTCCTGAAACCTATCAGTTTATTGAGCAAATGAGTGAACGACTGTCACTTAACCTAAAAGTGTACAAAGCGCAGCTAAGCCCCGCATGGCAAGAAGCCAAATTTGGTAAGTTGTGGGAACAAGGCGAAGAGGGTATTAAGCAATATAACCAGCTTAATAAAGTTGAGCCGATGACCCGCGCACTTAAAGACATTGAAGCAGGCACCTGGTTTAGTGGTTTGCGACGCGATCAGTCATCTACTCGTGCTGATAAGCAGTTTGTAGAAATAAGCCGTGGTACGGTAAAAGTGTACCCAATTATTGAATGGTCAAACCGCGATGTATATCAATACCTTACTAAGCACGATTTACCTTACCACCCATTATGGGAGCAAGGTTATGTGTCGATGGGTGATGTACATACTACGCGTAAACTAGAGCCAGGAATGAGCGAAGAGGAAACCCGCTTTTTTGGTTTAAATCGTGAATGTGGCTTGCACATTGATGGTGACGGTATTTAATCGTTAATGCTAAAAAATGTATATTTTAAACGCAGCTTAAGCTGCGTTTTTATTACAAAAAAATTGCCTGTTTAAGAATTTTTTATTAGACTCATTACAATAAAGGATTAACTAAAGCAGGAACGCTATGAAATACTTTACCTATTTAGCAATATCAATCATGGTTATTGCTGTTATCTCATTGTTTTATTTAAAAAAGCCCGACGGCCAAACATGGCTTTCTACATCCTCAATTAGCAACGAATCCCTGCAAATTAAAGAAAAAATGGTCGCACTTTCTACAAATACACTCGACCAAGCAGTACAGGGTGTAAAGCAAGCTGGCGATAAAATTGCGAGCAGCATTTCTGATGAGCCAATTCCTTCTACTACATCAAGTAATAAAATTTATAAGTGGCAAGATGAAAGCGGCCAGTGGCATTTTTCAGATACGCCAAATCCAGATGTAACAAGTATTGAGGTAAAGTTAGACCCTAAAGATATTACTGTTATTGCTGCTGAAGACACGTCTATTTTAAACGCTGCACCTAATACAAACAAAATGACAGCAAACCCAGAAACCCCATCAATATTTAATCCTGACTCGGTTAAAAAGTTATTTGATGATGCGGAAAACGTAAAAGAAAAACTAGAAAAGCGTAATAAAGAAATAAACAACTTAAGCGCGCTTTAATTATTGCGTTCTAGAGAAGCCAGTGCAGCTCAATATTGATTAACAAATATAAAAGCCCAGCTTATTTACTAAGCTGGGCTTTTAAATGCATTAATTACGGCGCGAATTAATCAAGCATATTACGCAGTACATATTGTAAAATACCGCCGTGTTTGTAGTAATCCCACTCTTTAGGGGTATCAATACGTACATCGGCACTAAAGCTTACCTTTTTACCTTCAGCATTAGTAGCGATTACACTTACTTCGTCAGTTTTATCATAAAGGCCTTCAATATCAAATTGCTCTTGCCCTGTTAATCCTAACGACTCATAGCTTTCGCCATCTTTAAATTGCAGAGGTAAAACCCCCATGCCAATTAAGTTAGAGCGGTGTATACGCTCATAGCTTTGCGCTACTACTGCTTTTACACCAAGCAACAATGAGCCTTTAGCTGCCCAGTCACGCGATGAGCCTGTACCGTACTCTTTACCTGCCAAAATAATTAATGGCGTTTCATTTTTTTGATACTCCTTAGCCGCATCGTAAATGCTAGCTAGGTCGTTTTCTGGTTGCGTGCGAGTAACACCACCCTCAGTACCCGGTGCAAGCAAGTTTTTAAGCCTTACATTGGCAAATGTACCGCGCATCATTACTTCGTGATTACCACGGCGCGAACCGTATGAGTTAAACTGCGCTTTTTCTACGCCTTTTTCTTGCAAGTATAGGCCAGCAGGTGCATCTGCTTTTATCGCACCCGCAGGCGAAATATGATCGGTAGTTACTGAGTCGCCTAATTTAGCTAAACAGCGTGCGCCTTCAATTGTAGGAACGCCCGGCGGTTCTACCTTCATGCCATCAAAGAATGGGGCTTTTTTGATATAAGTTGATTCATCATTCCAATCGTAAAGTTTACCATTTGGAATTTGAATTTTTTGCCAGCGGCTATCGCCTTCGTATACATTGGCATAGCTTTTTTCAAACATTTCTTTAGTTACCGTTTTTTGTACTAACTCATTCACTTCACTTACACTTGGCCAAATATTTTTAAGGTAAATATCGTTACCGTTTTTATCTTGCGCAAGGGGTTCGTTATATACATCTATATCTGTTCGGCCTGCAATTGCATAGGCAACAACCAGTGGCGGTGATGCTAAAAAGTTCATTTTAACATCTTGGTGAATTCGCCCTTCAAAGTTACGGTTACCCGATAAAATTGAGCTTACAACCAGCTTATGCTTTTGAATGGCATCTGATATCTCTGTTGCTAGTGGGCCTGAATTACCAATACATGTTGTACAGCCATAACCGACTAAGTTAAAGCCTAATGCTTCTAGGTCATCCATCAGATCTGCTTTTTCCAGGTAGTCAGTTACAACTTGAGAGCCCGGCGCAAGTGATGTTTTAACCCAAGGTTTTACATCAATGCCGAGTTGCTTAGCCTTTCTTGCTACTAAACCAGCGGCTAAAATTACACTTGGGTTTGAGGTGTTTGTACAGCTAGTTATGGCTGCAATAACACAGGCGCCATCGTTAAGTTCAAATTCTTGTCCTTTAAACTTAACTTTTGCAGCCCCCATAAACTGTGCTTCGTCTACTGGCTCATCTGGGTTAGTGGTAGGGCCTTCGCTTTCAATGCGAGCTTGCTCTATATCACTTTTATCACGGCGCTCCATACGCTCATCTTGAAAGCCTTTTAAGTGCTGGCCAATAACTTCGCCGGCTTTATCTAATGCGATTCTGTCTTGCGGACGTTTAGGCCCTGCAAGGCTTGGCACGACATCATCAAGTTTAAGTTCAAGAGTATCTGTATAATTTGCTTCGTCACCATCGTTGCGCCATAAACCTTGGTGCTTGGCGTAATCTTCAATTACTTTAAGGTGTTTTTCATCGCGGTTTGTTAGGCGTAAATAATTAATGGTTTCATCATCAATAGGGAAAATACCACACGTAGCGCCGTACTCGGGTGCCATATTAGCAATCGTTGCTCTATCTGCCAGTGGTAGATCAGCTAGGCCGTCACCATAAAATTCTACAAACTTACCTACAACACCATGGTTACGTAGCATCTCGGTCACTGTTAATACTAAATCGGTTGCTGTTGTTCCCTCAGGAAGGCGACCATTTAGCTTCATGCCAACCACCTGTGGAATGAGTAAGCTAATTGGTTGGCCAAGCATTGCAGCTTCGGCTTCAATGCCGCCTACGCCCCAACCAAGAACACCTAAGCCATTAATCATAGTGGTATGGGAGTCGGTACCTACTAAGGTATCTGGGTAAGCAAACTTTTTACCATTACTGTCTTCGTTAAATACAACACGTGCTAGGTATTCTAAATTTACTTGGTGAACAATCCCGGTTGCTGGTGGCACAACTTTTAAGTTATCGAACGCTGTTTGCCCCCAACGTAAAAACTCATAGCGTTCTTTATTACGTTCGTATTCTAGCTTTGCATTTAAATCAAATGCGCCATCATCGCCGTAACCATCTACTTGTACCGAATGGTCAATAACAAGTTCAGCAGGAGATAGCGGATTTATTTTTGCAGGATCGCCACCTAGCTTCTCCATAGCATCACGCATGGCCGCTAAATCGACAATTGCAGGAACACCTGTAAAATCTTGCATAACAACGCGTGCTGGTGTGAAAGCGACCTCAGATGATGGTTTAGCTTTAGAATCCCAATTTAGGAGGGCTTGAATGTCTTGTTCTTTTATATTTACGCCATCTTCATTGCGTAGCAGGTTTTCGAGTAATACTTTGAGGGAAAAGGGCAGTCGCTTAGCTTTATCGCCTAATCCTTTAAGTGAGTGAATATGATATTGCTCGCCATTAATAGTTAGTTGATGTTCTGTTTCGAAACTATTCATTTTTTGCCCCTTTGGTAATTAGGTAAATATCCTTGAAAAGATGACCTCTTTTATTTTCTTATGTGCAAAGTATATACCAGCGTAAACTACGTGGTTAAAAGTGCGAAATTTGTACAGTAATAAGTATAGAGGTGATGGCGAAGAATAGTTTTTCAAGGGTGATAAAGGGCCAAAAAATATTAGCCCTTAAACGTAATTAGTTTAACCAGCTTTGTTGCTTACCTTTAATACTTATATAAAGCAGGCCTATGGCAATAATGATAACTAAAATAGGCATAAACACAGCACTTGCTCCTAACAGATCAATACTATTTATAACAACAAAGTTATAGTATTGCTGCAGTAAAATAGCCGCTAAAGACACTGCAAATGTCGGTATGGCGAGCGTCTTTTTCTTCAGTAAAAAAATACACCCTAGCAAGCCTCCAAATACGGCTATAGCAAAAGCAATGGTAGACCAAAGGGGGATGTCAGAGTAGGCAGCTTGTTGATCTATAGGCAGTTTGCTTATCAGTTCAGGGGTCATCATCATTTGCATCACAAATGCAATAACACCTAGTGAGTTCCAAATAAGTGCAGCCCAAGCAAGCGGTTTTAACCAAGTGGGTGTAGACATGTAATTACCTTGTTTTTATTGTTATTTACAAGGTAATTAAAGAGTAAAAAAGCCAGTATTACAAGCTGGCTTTTATATTTAAAAATTGCAACGGCGCCTAAATTTTAGCCAAATGAAATTGGGCGTCGCCCTGTATTTTCATCTCTTTTAGGCTTTTTAGTGCGCTTACGCTTACTTTTAGCAGGTTGATTAGAAGTGCTTTCAAGCGTTGTTTTTGGCTCTGGTGTACTTTGCACTACTGCTCGCTCTGCAGGTATTGCATCTTCACTTAATGATAATTGAAAAAACTCACCATCAAATTCTAATACGTCGCCACTGTATAATTTTTTCCGTTTTATTGTACAAATTTCATGGTTAACACCCACGTAGCCTTCAGCGATTAGGTTTTTTGCTTGGCCGCCACCTTCAACTAAATCGAGTACTTTTAATAATTTACAGAGCTCTATTGGCTCTTCTTCTAATTCAATCTCTATGTATTCTTCGTTCATGTTAGCTCCAGTGGGGTAACGCATAGTCCCCTAGTATAAAGGCTTGCAGAGCATTTTGCACCAAAGCAAATATAAAACTAAGAAGATGCTGGCTAATTATATTGAAACTTTTATGCCTTTTTCTCTGTCTTTAAGAAAACTGAAGCAATTGCAGGTTAAGCTTCACGGCAAATGATTTTCATTGATGGCTCGCTAATTGCTAAAACTCTGGCGGATTAACTGATGTGTAATGTATACATATAAAACGGAGTAGAAAATGGGCGTAAGATTAGCAATGAAAAAAGAGCTAATGGGTTTAGATAATTCTGATATGTTAACTGCTGACGACGTTCGATCGCATCTAGCGAGTTTGGTAAAAGAGCAAACACAACTTAGCGACAGTGGCTTTTCGGTTATTTCAAAATTTAATGATACGCACAGCCGTTTAATTAGTGGCGATCCGCTTAGAAAATCAAAGCTTGAATTTGAACGCCACCGCTTGTTTAACGAAGTTTTATACACTCGACAAAGTGTTGATGCATGGTTAGATAGCCAAACCAGCCATACCAATCAGTAATAATATTTAATTAAGCGAATTGTTATTAAATTGCTATTGATAGTGTTCTCTAATAGACTACAAGTGTAATCATTGGAGGGGAACTATGAAAAATGGGATTTTGATATGTGTGTTGGCATTATTATTAGCTGCGTGCCAACAACCTACCGTGTATGTGTTTAGTGAAAACTTGCAAGATGAGCAACGCAATCAACTAGATGCTGCACTAAGCGCACAAAACCTCCCTTATGAATACGTACCGCTGACAATTCCATCGGATTTTGGTGAAGCCACATTGCTTTTATCAAGCGATAAAATTTACCAAAAAGAGACTGAGCAGTTAGCTATTATTATGCAGGGGCTAGGTTACGAGCCACAAATTAACTACACCACACGATCAAATCATTTTTATGGTGATGGGAATATTGGTTTTTATTTAAAGAGTACTGATGGGGAAGACGCGTTCACTATGCCCTCTCGCTTACGAACAACCCATTGCAGCGACGATAAGTACAATGATTTGGCGGTCAAATTTGCAAATGAACATGTTGAATTTACATTACCAAGTGGTGCGGTTGTGAGGCTCAGTTGGGAGTATTTGTATGGGTATGTTGTTATTTATTATAAAACCTATTCGCAAACATATAGCCATTCACAGCCACTTGTAAATACCCCCTTTGGTGCCAAGCCTTCAGATACTTACACGTTTACTGCGCACGTTAATAATCCCGGGTGGCTTGATTGCTCATTACAAACTGTTTATATGGACTGATCTAACCGTGGGTTTCTATGTGCTCGCTAAGCTTAGCGATGCGTAGGCTCATACCTTCAATAATTCGGTCTTTAATTTTTTCGCGTATTACATTAGGCAAGCGAGTAAGTGCCTCTGGGGTAATGGCAAGTACTATGGTGTCGGTTTTAGCACGAGCACTGGTGCTGCGCTCTCGGTTATTAATAAATGCACCTTCACCTATAAACTCACCAGGCTCAATAGTACCTAGCTCTAATAAGTGGTTGTGCTTAAATACTAATAATGCGCCGCTTAATACAATATATAAGCGCTTGTCATTATCGAACTGTTTAAATAAAAACTGATGTTGATTAACTAAATATAAAAGGCCAAACGATTCTAAAAGCACTTGGCGCTCACCAAGTGTGAAGTCTTTAAAAAAGTGCAGCCTATTTATAATTTCCATTTGTTTAAACAAAGGAATATGTTCAATTAACTTCATCAATAACCAAAATTAATAAGGAGTGTTAGTTAATATTGCGCTCTTTTAATTTGCGGGTCAACGTGTTGCGTCCCCAGCCTATTTTTATGGCTGCATCTTGTTTATGGCCAGAGCAATTAGCGAGGGCTGTTTTTATTAATCGAGTTTCAAGCTGGGCTTGAATATCAGGCCATATGTTTTCTTTGCCTTGTTTAAGCTCTTGATTAAGCCATTGTTGAAATGCATCAAGCCAGTCACCTTCTTGTTGAGTAGGTGAAGCATCAAGTATTTCAGGTGGTAAGTCTTGCTCACTTACAAGCTCCCCCGGTGCCATAACAGTAAGCCATCGGCATGTGTTTTCTAGTTGGCGAACATTACCTGGCCAGCTAAATAAACGTAATTGATCAGTGGCTTTTGGGCTTAAAATTTTGCTGTCTACTTGCAGGTCTTTAGCGCTTTTATGTAAAAAGTGCTGTGCAAGGCGCTCAATGTCTTCAGTTCGTTCACGAAGCGCAGGTAAGCGTAGGCGCACTACATTTAAGCGATGAAATAAATCATCCCTAAATTTACCTTGTTTTACTAAGTCTTCTAAATTTTGATGCGTTGCTGCAATAATACGTACATCTACTTTTATGCTTTGATGACCGCCAACTCGATAAAACTCCCCATCGGCCAGTACGCGCAATAAACGAGTTTGTACATCAAGTGGCATATCGCCAATTTCATCTAAAAACAGAGTGCCGCCGTTTGCTTGTTCAAAGCGGCCTTTACGAACGCTATCGGCACCGGTAAATGCGCCTTTTTCGTGGCCAAATAATTCAGACTCAACGAGCTCTTTTGGAATTGCGGCCATGTTAAGAGCAATAAATTGGTTTTCTTTACGCGGACTGTGATTATGCAATGCGCTGGCTACCAGCTCTTTACCAGTACCTGATTCACCATTAATAAGCACACTCATACTAGAGGCCGAAAGCTTACCTATGGCTCTAAACACTTCTTGCATGGCAGGTGCTTCACCAATAATATGCGCGCTTTTAGGTGGAGCTTGCTTACGTTTTGTTTTTTTAGTGGAGTTTGCTCTGCATGCACTTTCAACCAAAGCAACGGCTTCGTTTAAATCAAACGGTTTTGCTAGGTATTCAAATGCGCCTTTTTGAAACGCATTAACTGCTGAGTCTAAATCTGAATGGGCGGTCATTATAATTACCGGCAACCCAGGATTTTGCTCTGCAATAAGTTCAAGCAATGCCATGCCATCCATGCCTGGCATTCTAACGTCAGATACCAAAACAGTTGGTTGGCTAAACTTTAATGCGCTTAATACATCTTGCGCATTAGCAAAGCTTTCCGTGGTAAACCCTGAACGGGTAAGTGCTTTTTCGAGTACAAATCGAATTGATGCATCATCATCTACAAGCCAAACTGTTTTCATGAAAACTCCAAACATTAATCTGCAAAGGGCAGATAGATATTAAATTCAGTATGTCCAGGCCAGCTATCACATTCTATGTAGCCATCATGCTGATCTATGAGTGTTTGCGCTATTGAGAGCCCTAAACCCGATCCACCTTCTTTGTTGGTGATCATAGGGTAGAAGAGCGTTTCACGTACACTAGGATCAATGCCTGGTCCGTTATCAGATATTTGGATCATCAAGGCTTTTTTAGGCGCTTTACCTGGGCGACGATGTTGATGATTAATGCGGGTTTTTATTTTTATTTCACCGCCATCTACAAGTGCCTGTTGAGCATTACGAACAATGTTTAATACAACTTGCTGTATTTTGCCTTGATCAATGAATACATCAGGAATGCTTGGGTCGTAATCTTTAACCAAACTAATGTTAGAGCAATTGTCTAACGTACTGAGTCTTACAACCGACTCAAGTGATTGATGTATGTTGCCATAAGACTTCTGCGGGAGTTGGTTTGGCCCTAAGAGCCTATCTACTAATTCGCGCAATCTGTCTGCTTGCTCAATAATGAGCTCGGCACATTGATCTCTTTCTTGTTGATCAACCTCATACTGCAATAACTGCGCCGCTCCGCGAATTCCCCCCAAAGGATTTTTAATTTCATGTGCTAACCCTCTAATTAAGTTTCGGGCCGCTTGGTATTGATGCATTTGATTAGATGCTTGGTCGTGTTTTATTTCGTCATCGGTTTGACGCCATTCAAATAAAATATATAAGGTATTGTTGAACTTGATTTGCCTTGTACTTACTGCAACCTTGGCATGGCGAGAATCGCTGAAAACCACGTCTGCTCTATGCTGCTGGCAATCTAACCCCTCAATTAATGAATATTGTTTAATACGTTGTAAATCAATTGAATGGTAATTAAAAAGGCTATCAAAAGGCTGATCTAGTAAGCGCTTATTACCAAGCCCAAGTAGCTCGCTGGTGCTCGTATTGGCGTAAACAACATTAAACTTTTTATCAAGAAGCATGATAGCTGTTGTTTGGTTCTGCCAAATAGCGTCGAGTAACTCAGGGCTAAAATTTTTATTATCGATCATGATTGCACCACTTTAGTGCGCTGGTATTTGAAAGCAAGTCATTGCACTCAAATACTTACAGCACCTATTAAGTAAAGCCATTATTTAATTGCCAAGGTTTAACCCTGTTCGATGCATAAAAAATATACATGGCTGGCTAACGGCAATAATTTGGTTTTTACTGTTAAACAGTTTTAATTGAAGTGTGTGCTCGCCTCTTTCTACATTTCTGATTGCAAAGGTTGAGCTATCACTAGCGGGGCCATTCGCTTTGCCATCAATAAAAAGTTGAATAGTAAAACCACTTTCAAAGCGTGGAGTTATTCGGCTAGTAACATAAACACTACCGGTATTTTCACGTATAGTTTGGTTATGCTCAGGCGAGGAAATGGCAATTTTAAACGCCGCTTGTTGAGGTTGGGTTGGCTCGTTAAAAACGTCAGTATTCGTTGCAGGCATATTAAGATTTTGGCTTGTGAGTTTTACCTCGGTAGCGCCTTTATGGGGTGTGTCTGAGAACACCAATACGCCATTTTTATCTTTCCAAGCGTATATTTTTTTTTCACCCGCATAACCATAATTGCTTAATCCTAAAGCAATTAATAGTAATAAAATCTTGTAATTCACTCTGCAGCCCTGCATTTTTATCGGTAACTTAACTCTAGTGGAGTTTGATTAATTTTACCATTAAAAAAGCCCGCAAAGCGGGCTTGAGAACACACATTTTTTAACAGCTAAATTAACAGCTGTAGTACATTTCAAACTCAACTGGGTGAGTTGTCATGTTAAGCTTTTCAACTTCTTGAGACTTAAGACCAATGTAAGCGTCAATTAAGTCATCAGTGAATACACCACCTTGAGTTAAGAATTCACGGTCTGCGCTAAGTGCAGATAGTGCTTCGTCAAGTGACGCTGCAACAGTTGGAATTTCTGCTGCTTCTTCAGCTGGAAGGTCGTATAAATCTTTATCCATTGCATCGCCAGGGTGGATCTTGTTTTTGATACCGTCAAGGCCAGCCATAAGCATTGCTGAGAAAGCAAGGTATGGGTTAGCTGTTGGATCTGGGAAGCGTACTTCGATACGACGTCCTTTTTCAGATGGAACCACTGGAATACGGATTGAAGCAGAACGGTTACGTGCAGAGTATGCAAGCATTACTGGTGCTTCAAAGCCTGGTACTAAACGTTTGTACGAGTTAGTAGATGCGTTTGCAAAAGCATTAATTGCTTTAGCATGCTTAATAATACCGCCAATGTAGTACAGTGCGTCTTCAGAAAGACCGCCGTACTTATCGCCAGCAAACAGGTTAACACCGTCTTTAGCTAAAGACTGGTGACAGTGCATGCCAGAACCGTTATCACCAACAATTGGCTTAGGCATAAACGTGGCTGTTTTACCGTACAAGTGAGCCATGTTGTGGATAACATATTTCATTTCTTGAATTTCATCCGCTTTTAATACCATTGTATTAAAGCGAGTAGCGATTTCGTTTTGACCTGCTGTTGCTACTTCATGGTGATGCGCTTCTACTACTTGACCAAGCTCTTCAAGAACTAAACACGTAGCTGAACGCCAATCTTGTGAAGAATCAACCGGTGAACAAGGGAAGTAACCACCTTTAACACCAGGACGATGGCCAGTATTGCCGCCTTCGTAATCTTTATCTGAATTCCATGCCGCTTCTACAGCGTCAACTTTGTACATAGAACCTGACATGTCTGATTTGTATTTAACGTCATCAAAAAGGAAAAACTCTGGCTCAGGGCCAAATAAAACAGTATCTGCGATACCAGTAGAGCGCATGTAATCTTCAGCGCGTTTTGCAACAGAGCGAGGGTCACGCTCGTAACCTTGTAGTGTAGAAGGCTCTACAACATCACAACGAACAATTAGCGTTGTTTCTTCTGTAAATGGGTCTAATTTAACAGACTCAGGTACTGGCATTAGCACCATGTCTGATTCGTTAATGCCTTTCCAGCCTGCAATTGAAGAGCCGTCGAACATTTTACCGTCTTCAAAAAAGTCTTCATCAACTTGGTGATGAGGAATAGATACATGTTGTTCTTTACCCTTAGTGTCAGTAAAGCGTAAATCAATGAACTTAACGTCATTTTCTTTAATAAAATCTAAAACCGATTGTGACATGTGTCCTCCAACTATTGGGTTTTATTATTGCTGCATAATTGCTTTGATATTTAGTAAGCTGATTTTGTGCCATGATTGTAACTGGCTGTTTATACTTTGAAATTTTATAGTTGCATCAAAATGGAATAAACAAACGCACCAATTTGGTGCGTAAAAATTCCCTTTTGGTGCAAAATTTACAGGGTGTAATTTGCTGCTAATTTAATCGCTTCAAATTAGCATAACCTAAATGCAAAAGAGTGCCAAAAATATCACCGAAATAGCAAAAAAGGCTGTTTTTCAAAAATTAATTGAAATTTAATTCATATAATTGTCATATATAAAACAGATACTTAGTAAAAGTATTGAGAAAGTTTTGAAAATTGTATTGGATAAACTTTCATCCATGTCATTAATGAGGGATAATATGCGCCCTTTTAAATCCTATGCTTGGACATCTCGTGAAAACGCAGATGAGTGCGTAGATCTTGCAGGATCAATGAGAATTAATTTCTCTGAGTAAATATATGAGCATCGAACAGTTAAGAAATATAGCGATTATCGCGCACGTTGACCACGGTAAAACAACTCTGGTTGACAAACTACTTGAGCAATCAGGTACATTAGAAACACGCGGCGGTAACGAAGAGCGCGTGATGGACTCAAACGACATTGAGAAAGAACGTGGTATTACCATTTTGGCTAAAAACACAGCCATTTCTTGGAACGACTACCATATCAATATCGTAGATACTCCGGGACACGCCGATTTCGGTGGTGAAGTTGAACGCGTACTTTCGATGGCTGACTCAGTATTATTACTTGTTGATGCTCAAGAAGGTCCAATGCCACAAACGCGTTTCGTAACGCAAAAGGCATTCGCGCAAGGCTTAAAGCCAATCGTAGTTATCAATAAAATTGATAAGCCAGGTGCACGTCCTGATTGGGTTATGGATCAAATCTTTGATTTATTCGACAACTTAGGTGCAACTGACGAACAGTTAGACTTTAAAGTAATCTACGCATCAGCTATCAACGGCTGGGCAACATTAGATTTAGACGAGCCATCAGAAAACATGGAACCTATGTTCAAGATGATCGTTGAAGAAGTATCACCACCGGATGCAGATCCTGAAGGTGACTTCCAAATGCAAATTTCTCAACTAGATTACAACTCTTATGTTGGTGTAGTTGGTATTGGTCGTATCAAACGTGGTTCTGTTGCTCCTAACCAACAAGTTACAATCATCGGTGCAGATGGTTCAAAACGTAACGGTAAAATTGGTGCAGTACAAAGCTACCTAGGTCTTGAGCGTATCGAAACTGATAAAGCTTACGCTGGTAACATCGTAACTGTAACAGGTATTGGCGAACTTAAGATTTCAGACACAGTTTGTTGTCCTAACAATGTTGAAGCACTACCTCCACTAAGCGTTGATGAGCCTACAGTAACGATGACGTTCTCTGTAAATAACTCTCCGTTCTGTGGTAAAGAAGGTAAGTTTGTAACATCACGTAATATCCGTGAGCGTTTAGACAAAGAATTAGTACACAACGTAGCACTTCGCGTTGCAGATACTGACAACCCAGATAGCTTCCGCGTATCGGGTCGTGGTGAATTACACCTTGGTATCTTAATCGAGAACATGCGTCGTGAAGGTTACGAGCTAGCTGTATCTCGTCCAGAAGTTATCTTACGTACTGTTGATGGCGTGTTAGAAGAACCGTATGAAACACTAACAATTGACTGTCAAGAAGAGCACCAGGGTTCTATCATGGAACAAATTGGTCTTCGTAAGGGTGAACTTACTGACATGGCACCAGATGGTAAAGGCCGTATGCGTATGGACTTTATGATCCCAAGCCGTGGCTTAATCGGTTTCCAAACTGAGTTCATGACGCTAACTTCAGGTTCTGGCTTACTTTACCATACGTTCGATCACTACGGTCCGCACAAAGGTGGCGAGCTAGGTGTTCGTAAGAACGGCGTAATGATTGCAAACGCTACAGGTAAGGCACTTACTAACGCATTATTTAACTTACAAGAGCGCGGCCGTTTATTCATCGGTCACGGTGTTGAGGTTTATGAAGGTATGGTTATCGGTATTCATAGCCGTGATAACGACCTTACAGTTAACGCGCTTAAAGGTAAGCAACTTACTAACGTTCGTGCATCTGGTACAGATGAAGCACAAACACTTACACCAGCACTTAACTATTCACTTGAGCAAGCGCTTGAGTTTATCGCTGATGATGAGCTAGTAGAAGTTACACCTGAGAACATTCGTATTCGTAAACGTCATTTAACTGAAAATGAGCGTAAACGTGCGGGTCGTGCTCCTAAGTCATAATCTATTAATTTAGAATAATGATTTTAAAAGCCGCTGTATTGCAAAATACAGCGGCTTTTTTGTGGACTTTTTTAGTTAGCAAGAGAAGAGCTTTAAGCTGTCAGATTAACACAGCGCGGCTGGTTCGATACTGGTAAACAGTTTTTAATATTGAACCTAAAAAAGGTATTAAGTTATTATCAAAGCTATATTTAATATGTGCGAGTAAGCTAGTGTGAATACCGAAAATGAAATTAAGGCAAAACTAGAGATAGAACATATTGCTGAACTGCAAAAATATAAAGATGAATTTGAAACGTTAGGCAAAAATGATTGGGGCTTGAAAGATCTCATATCAATTTTTTTACCATTTGCTTTGTTGTCAATCGCTAATAGCCTCTATGATATTGAAACTGAGTTAATGCAAATAATATGTTTTATTTTCCTTGCTTCAGCTGTGGTGCAGAGCATGATTAAGGAGCAAACCAAAAAAACAAATCGCAGAATTGATTTGCTTCTTAAAATTATTAAACATGAGCAAAAGGGTGGCTGAAATTAGCTTTACATTAGGGCGCAGCGCTCTTTGTCTAAGCAAAAACGTGCTTGAGAATTAAATAATCGATATTGCAAAGTCTCTGTTTTTGTTGGTAGGGTATTTTTCGTTGGGTCTTGCTGCGCTCAACCCAACCTTCGTTATCAATTATTTTATTAATGGTTACTTACTTTTTGGTAGCAAAGTGATTTTGCCAAATACGTCTGCGTCTATAAAGCCACGATTTCTGTCGCCATTTACTGGTTGTACTTCGTGCGAACCCATAAAGTGCTCGCGCACGTCACTGCCATCATTATCGCAATACGCTAACATAAAGCCTATTACTTGTTTTGGCGTTAGGGTGAGCGGAGTGTTATTAGCGCCTTCTTTATAATCATTAGGGTAGAGTTTTATGGCAACTTCCCACGTGATGTTAAAAGGTGCGTTGGTGTTGCGCTTCCAGTTACTCACTAAGTGATCAGTATACAAGTGGGCTTGTTTATCAGGTCCATAATCAGCGGCTTGGTTATCAAGGCCAATGTGGTACGCCAAAGCAGAGTGGTTAAACTGGTGAATACCGCCTGATGCATCACTGTCTATAAATATTTCAAGCGCGTCGTCATCCCAGTATTTTACAGTTGGATCTGCGTGTGTATCAATTAATACATCATCCACAATATCGGCTTGTAGATATAAGTAGTTTTGATCCCACAACAAACGATAGCGGCCTTTAAAATCGGCATCTGAAGAGGGGAGCGTGCCATCCATCAAATACGGCATGTCGTGCCAAGCGGCTTTATCCCATGCGCTTTCAGATACGCCATCAATGGTAATAGGGATTGAGGTATGCACTACATCAATGGCCATTACCGGAGCACTTAATAAACAGCTTAAAGCTAATGCTTGTTTTTTCATTAATTTCTCAATTTTATTATTTATCTTGATATAACAATCATCCTAAAACAGTTAAGCAATGAGTTACAGTGAAATACTTTCGCCTTCGTTGAGAATATACAGTGGCGTTTGAGAGTTCATTTCATCAACCATATGCAATAAACGCAGTAATGCAGAGTGACTAGTGTGGTCGCCCATTTTCCAACTTGAGTTGCCATAGCCCCACGGTATCATTACTTTGCAGTTAAGATCTTGCGAAGCATTAAGTGCATCCTCTGGTGTTGTGTGCACGTAACGATACCAATTAGAGCTCTCTTCGCTGTAATAGGAGGCTATGGGCATTAGGCATATATCTATATCGCCATATTTTTGCTGAATATCTTTAAAGTGCTTTGAGTAACCTGTATCGCCTGCAAAAAATAGGGTTTTGCCGTTTTGCTCCAGTAGCCAGCCGTTCCATAGGTCTTTGTCGTTATCTTCATAAATGAAGGGTACCATTACTCGGCTACTAAAGTGATGAGCAGGTAAAGCATGAATAGCTAAATCACTAATATTTGTTTTTGCATACCACGCCATTTCGCTAATGTTAAATCCGCCAGTAGGGAAGTTGTCGGCCATACCTAGTGGAGTTAAGTAGCGAGGTTTATTACCGAGCTCTTCTATATCTGCTTTATTAAAGTGATCGTAATGAATATGCGAGTACATCACAGCGTCTAAGTTCTCGAGCTCACTTTGCGTTAGCCAATCGCCCGGCTGCCTGTAAAACCCAGAGGCTAGCCTAAAGGCTAAATCAACAGGTGAATCAAATTGCTCTTTGACAGGGTCAAATAGCATTTGTTGACCGTTAGGCGTGCGGATCACAAATCCGGCATGACCAAGCCAGCGAACAGTGTAGCCAGTATTTAATTTTGGCGTTTCTTGCTCAGCAATATATTGGCAGTTCTCGCTGTCTTGTTCGCACTGTAGTTTAGGGCTCGTTGGATAGCAGTCGGCTTCGCAGGTGGTCGGGTACGCTTTTTTACCGGGATAGAGATTATGAAAGCGTCCTTTTCGTTCGCCATCTTGATGCAGTGGAGTTATGGTATCTTCCCCTGCAATAACTTCAATGTGATTGGGTGTTTGGCACGCGCTCAGCAACATACAGGTAGTGATGAGGCTAAAAGTGGTTAGTTTCATTGTCATAATTTAATTATTATTTTGTAAAAGTATAACAACAACAGTAGATTAACGAATAATTCAAAGGTAACAAAAAGTAACAACAAAAAAGCCTGCAATTTTGCAGGCTTAATAAGTGCGTTTAAAGTGATTAGCCTGCGCTATTCATTTGCTCTATAAACTTGTTTGAATCGGCAATCGATTTGTTCATGTCGTTCATTAATATTTGTATATCGCGCTTAAGGTTAGTGAACTCACCTTTAATAGCCGATACTGCTTGTGCGTTTAAGTTATGCTTTAAATATAAAACATTATCATGAAGCGACGTTAGTACTGGCTCCATTTTGCTCTCTGCGCTGCGCATTGAGCTAAGTAACTGGCTAAATTGACGCTGAGTAGCGGCTAGCTTTTTACTGCTTTCACGTTTAAGTGAGGCACTTTTATATTGCTCTAGCTCATCGCTCCATTCATCAAAAAGTGCTTCTGCTACGTCTTCTACTTTATTGATGTTCGTTGATACTTCGTTTGCGGCTTTTAAGCTCGACTCGTAATCGTCGTTTAACTGATTATAAGTGTCTTGTAGTTCGCCGCCGTTAAAATCTATTAATGTAGTTAGGCGCTCAAGCGCTGATTTAAACTCTTCTTGTGACTCTTCTTGTGAGTCTTTTGTTTCTTCTACGCGGTCAATAAGGATATCACGTTTGTGAACACCTACTTTTTCCATTGCAGAATAGTAAGCTGATTGGCAGCCCGATAATGCTAACGTAAGTGCAAGCATAGAGGCGCTAAGTAGTGTTTGTTTTTTCATTTGGATCCCTATTTACGTGTAAGTGCTGTAAATTATGGTACTGATTGTTATTATAATCAAAACTCGATAAGCACAAGTCAATTGTATGAATGATAAGCTCTCCCATTACAAACAGCAAGTTAAGTCCTTTATGCGCCAGCAGCCTAGCTGGTGGATGCAATATATAAATCGATGTATAGACGATCAAATAACAGTTAATGCAGGCTACCTTGCTTACGTAACGTTGCTTTCATTAATACCGCTAATTGCAGTGGGTGTAGCTATATTTTCGGCGTTTCCGGGGTTTGAATCGACTCGTATGGAAATAGAGAGCTTTTTATTTACTAACTTTGTACCTACCTCGTCCGATGTTATTAAAGAGCACATAAGCTCCTTTGCAGGCAATGCTAATCAAATGACCGCAGTAGGTATTGGCTTTTTAGCAGCTATTGCATTGTTGCTTATCCGTAATGTTGATGCCACGCTAAACCGGATTTGGCGAATTAAGAAAAAACGCCCTATGATGATCTCTTTTGCAGTGTATTGGATGGTATTAAGCCTAGGCCCCGTACTACTTGGCGCAAGTATTGGTGTTACATCGTATATTGTATCTTTAGTCTCGTTTGCTGATCAGGGAATTCCTGGGTTTAGCGGCTTTTTGTTAAAGCTGGTGCCTTATGGTTTTTCGATGATTGGTTTTTTAATGCTATACACCTTAGTACCTAATACGCCTGTTTCTATTAGGGCGGCTGTGCCCGGCGCTCTTTTTGCGGCTATATTATTTGAGTTAACTAAAAAAGGGTTTGCCCTTTATATTAGCCATTTCCCATCGTACGAAGTTATTTATGGTGCTGTTGCTACCATACCTATTTTATTTGTTTGGGTGTATTTGTCTTGGGTAGTGGTGTTGCTAGGCGCTGAATTTACAGCGTGTATTAGCCCAAATGATATTGAAGATACCCCAGAAATTGAACTTGAACTTGAAGAAGAGCCAAACTTGAAGGATACACACTAAATGCAAGGGTTAATACAGCGTGTAAAAAATGCCAAAGTAGAAGTTAATGACCAAATTGTAGGTGAGATTAGCCATGGTATTTTATTGTTATTAGGTGTAGAAAAACCAGATGATGAGCAAGCAGCCGATAAGTTACTGCATAAGGTAAGCAATTATCGTATTTTTACTGACGAAAACGACAAAATGAACTTAAGCCTAAAAGATATAGGTGGAGAGTTACTAGTGGTTTCGCAATTTACATTGGCAGCTAATACCAAAAAAGGCATGCGCCCAAGCTTTTCATCAGCAGCAACGCCAAGCCAGGCTAACGCGCTTTACGAGTACTTTGTAACTCAAGCTAAAGCACAGGGTATTAGCGTTGCAACCGGTGAGTTTGGCGCAGATATGCAAGTGAGCCTATGTAACGATGGGCCTGTCACTTTTAACTTATCGGTTTAATTATCAGACTTAGTAACAATAACAATATGATTTACAAAGCCCGTTACTTTATGCGGGCTTACTTTTACCCCAAATACATTAAATAGTAATTGCTGTAACTGAATTAACTGCGACTCATGTTGCGATAAAAAGTTAATAAATAGCGTGCCACCACCATTGAGGGCGTTATATATTTTTTGATAAAAAGCGTGTTCAAATAAAAACCGTGGCGCGTCTATCTGGCTAAATAAATCAAGAATAATCCAGTCATTGTTATATGCTTTTTTAAGTACATTTTGCGCGTCATCACACTGCACATCACTTTGGTTTTTAAGCGCAAAAAAATCTGTATAGCAGGCAATTATATCAGCACTTTTTTCAACTGATGTTACTTGTGCCTGCGGGTAGGTGTGTTGTAAATAATTACGTATAGCGCCGCCGCCAAGGCCAAGCTCTAATACACGATTTGGTGGTGCTAAGGTTTGCCACTGCTTAGCCAAATAGGTTAAATGTGGAAATAGCAGGCGTTGTGGATTGCTAAGCTCTATCACCGATTGCAAAGTATCGTTAATCAGCAGCCAGCGAAGCTGTCCGGCTTGGCGAACCTGTATGTGATCGCCTGCATATTTATGCCAGTAAACTAGTTGCCCAATATCTTGGCTGTGGCTAATAAAGTGGCTACTAACTACACCCGTTAAAGGGTTTATAAAATCGCTCATAACATTTAGCATAAACTACATGGTGCACTGGGTAAAATAGTTAACTAAAATTGTAGTTATAAGCCAAATTATTTAACCTAGCTAGCGCTTAAAGTAGCGTTAAAGGTGGATTTAATGTTCACACTTTAAATTAGTTATTTTTTCGCTCGCTTACCAAAGTCGTATTGGCAGTGTTTCAAAGATGGAGTATGGTATTTGCCATAATAATTCCAACCAACTTAATCTTTAATTTTTTAGTTTTTAATAACCAGAGCGTGGGTTAAAGAGTTATTCAGTTGGATTACATGCCGTAGCCTTTATTTTTTATTTACGGCCAAACAACAGGAGTATGTATGTTTCAGGTAAGTACACCGCAAAGCAGCGAAGATTGGCAAGCGTATTATCAATTACGATGGGAAGTATTACGTGCGCCTTGGGGCGAGCCTCGAGGCTCTGAGCAAGACGACATGGAGCAAGATTCTGAGCATCGTTTTATAAAAAATAAAGAAGGCGATGTACTGGGTGTTGCACGTTTGCACTTTAATAACCATGAACAAGCGCAAGTACGTTACATGGCTGTGGCTGAAGGTAACCGAAACCAGCATATTGGTAGCCGTTTATTGCATGAGCTTGAAAAAATAGCGTGGACGCAAAATGCAGGTGAACTGGTGTTATTTGCTCGCGAACGTGCACTTGAGTTCTATAAACGCCATGGTTACGAGCTAAAAGAAAAAGCTCACCTTGCGTATGGCGATGTGCAGCATTTTAAAATGATTAAGCAAAAACCTAGTGAGCCGGGTTGGTTCCGCCACCCAAATTGGACTCAAGTACTGCAAAATATTTGGCGCGAATCAATTCCTATTAGTGATGCAATGGGTATTAAAGTAGAAAGCTACACAGATTGGCAGTTTACAACTAGTGCAGATTTAGATGCTAACTTAAACTTACATAACACCATGTTTGCAGGTTCTATTTATAGTTTAGCAACGCTCACTGGTTGGGGGGCAACGTATTTAGCGCTTAAAGAAGCGGGGCTTGAAGGTAATATTGTACTGGCGGATGCGAGCATTAAGTACTTAAAACCACTTAATACTGACCCTAAAGGCTGTGTAGAATTACAAACATGTAAAGGTAAACTGAGCGACTTAGAAACCGATGGTAAAACAAGTTACGTAGTGCCAGTAACTATTTATGATGGTGACAACGTAGTTGCAGAGTTTGAAGGTGTATTTGCCGTTAAGAAATAACGGGCAATGCTTCATTAAAAAAGCCAAGCACTAAGTAATTAATGCTTGGCTTTTTTATGCGCTGATTTTATAACAAATCAGTCAATAATATACCTACACCTATACGTTCAATATCGGCATTGTAATCAATTAAGCTTTCGCCGTAGCCGTTAAAGTATTGTGCATAACCACGTAAACGGCCCCACATAGGAAATGACCAATCTAATTGAATCGCACCACGGTTATCTGAATTTAAGTTATTACGAGTCATAAAGCTAAACTCATGATCTTGGTAACGGTACGCGCCGCTAAATTCAAAGTAACCCATGTATTTGTAAATATCTGGGTTGTCATCGCCATCGGCTTCTAGTGGATCTTCTTTTTTATCTTCAGCGATTCGGTACCAAGGCTTAAAGCTAAAAACAAAACCTCTGTTTTCCCAAATAAAATCGGCGTAAATACGGTTCCATGAACGAGAGTTTGGCTGGCTGCGGCCATTAGACTGGTGCGAAATACCCAGTGCAATTGCCATTTCGTCGCCCCAAAGCACATGCTCTTCATCGAGGTAATTTACCCAAAATATTTCTGGCTCGTAGTTGGTTTCACGAAACGGTGATGAAATCTCTGAGTTATAAATCTGCCAATATGACTGCAGTGTAAAGCCAAAGAATATAGCTTGGTCTTCATCAGCAAAATCATCGTATAGTGGCACTTTAATAGACAGCTGGTATTTAGCTTCTAAGTTATCAAGTGGTTCGCCATTTTCTTCATCTGTTAGCTCGTCAAAGCCATCAAACGGGCGATCGTTTGGATGCGATACATACGAAAGTGGCAAAATGTAGTTACGTTTATGCGGTGTAATCACGTTACGGTTTTTTTTGCTTACTTCTTCGCGGGCTTTACGTTTATCAAGTGCGGTAAGTTGTTTGTTTTCTTCAAGAGCTGAACACTTTTGACGGAGTTCGTCTAAGGTTTGCTTTCCGTCGCCACCAATTACTTCGTTTAAAATACATTGCTTAACAAGTTCTATATCGTTGTCTTGTTCGTTTTCTTTTACCTCTTCTTGGGCAAAAGAGGGGGTACTAAGTAAAGCCGTGAGTGCAATCCAATAACGCCAGCTCATTGTTTATTCCTTTGAGAGTAGGGTAGATTTATAAATTATAACGTCTTTTTACATTTGTAACGGTGAACTTTTACTGAATTTACGTTTATACCATGTTATTTACGTTTGCTCGTAGTGTTTAGATCAAAAGAAAAGCGGCCTAAGCCGCTTATCTAATGTAAATTAACTTTTAAATCATTAATTTACTCTCACGCAATGAGAAGGGTGAGCTATAGCTCAAATACGTTTGTAAAAAACTTATAAAGTTCAGTGCCTTGGTTAACACTTGCCGAGGCAAAGTGCAAAATTGCAATAGCATCACAATCGAGGCTAAGTGTTTGTAGTGGCTGCTCACTCAAGTAGCGCTCCATGCGTAAAATATGCGCAATGGGCTCACCTGCTTTAATATGCCCAGCTAGTGGGGCTACATATTCAACCATGCCGCCAATAGGGGCGTAGTAAGCAAAGTAGTCATCTAAATGGCATGCGTAGCGGGTTATATTGCTCGGTTTGTGTGGGGCGTCTACCAATACATTTTTATGATTTAAATAGCTTAAAATGCTATTTGCATCGTTGAGTGCTTCTGTTAAGTCTATTTTTTCTTGGCTACCTAGCTCAACCGTAAAGGCTTCTACCTGTACGTTAAAGTCCCTGCCTTGTGCACCAAGTGCATCACTTAGGTGCCACCATGGGCAAAAGCTTGCTTCGTCCATGGCGCCATCAAAGTCGCTTGGGATCAGCAGTACATGCTCAATATTGAAATAACTGGCGCTCTCGGTTGCATACGTTGGGCAATATAGGTGCTTGCTTGAAATAGGCCCTGTGTGTAAATCAAGGACTATGTCGGCTTGGTGCGCAAGCTTTTGCAAATTAAGCGCAATGCGTTTACCCGTATTAAGTAAATAAGCTGGGCCGTTAAGTTTGGTATCTATTTCATCAATCAGGGCTTGTTTAAAGTTATTTTTTAAAGCTGCATCGTCGTACTGGCTATGATCTTTGGCAAACTGGGCCACTAAATCAGCGTTGTAGTGATACATGCGGTTCCAGTTAGTGCCAGTAATCGGGTCGAATCGTCCAAGGGTAAATTCCCCTGATTTTTGATTGCAGCCAATAGGGTTAGCGTAAGGTACTAAGGTAATGTCGCCTTTTAAATTGAGCTGTTTTAATTGCTCTAACAGCTGAAAAATAACCGCGTTACCTTGTACTTCAGCGCCGTGCATATTGGCTTGAATATAAACACTTGGCCCGCTGCCATTGCCTTTTAAGCGATACACAGGAATAGTGAGTGGTAAGCCGTTAGCCACTTCCCCCACTACAATGTTTTCTTGGCTGATTGGTGTTGTTGTGCTCATGTTTATTACCTTAAATAGTGGCTGGCATCTTCTGCTTGGCGTACGCAGGTGAGCTCACCATTTTGTAAAACGTATTCTGCTGCCAGCTCATGGCATAAAAAATACGGCATGCTTTCGGTAAAACCATAGGCGCCACATTGGCTAAATACCAGCCAGTCTTGCGCGTTTAAATCGCTTGGTAGGTTATGCTCGCCTAAGCAATCAAGGGCCGTACATAAAGGGCCATATAGGCTCATTGCCTGTTCTGGCGCAGTTGATTCGCGCAATAACGCCGCAGGAAAATCTTGGCTTGTAACAGCAGGGCGTAATAAATGGTTAATACCACCGCTTAAAATAACTTGCTGTTGGCCGTAGTTTTGTTTGCACTCGACTACGGGGTTGGCGTAATGACCGCATTCACCTACAGCATAGCGGCCAAGCTCCATCCATAATTCATCTACATCTGCATCTTTTTTAATTTTAGCAAGCGCGGCTATAAGGCCATCCCACTCAAGTGTTGCATCGCTTGATGTATAAGGGATACCTAAACCGCCTCCTAAATCTAAAATTTTCAGGTTTATATTTAAGTTATTAGCAAGGGCTGTAAGCGGTGCAATCATTTGCGACCACAGCTCGCTTAGCTTTTGCGTGCTAAGCATGTTGCCCCACTGAAAAATATGTAGGCCGTCAAAGCTAAGAGCTGAGTAATCGGCGGTATTTAGTGCTTGCCATTCATCGCAGCCAAGCCCAAACGGAGTTAGGCTGTCGCCGCCTAGTGGGTTTTTTTCACCTTCGGGCCAGCGTAATTGAACACGCAGTAATACTTGCAGCTGCGTACTTTGCAGCTGCGCTTGTTGGTTTAACCAACGTACCTGATTGAGGCTTTCGGCAACAAATATGCGTACGCCGCGCTCAATAAAGTGTTTAATTTGTTTAGGGCTCTTTGCAGGCCCTGTGTTGAGCACGCGCTGCGAACTAATACCTTGTGCAAGTACTTGTTCAAGTTCACCTTTACTTGCTACGTCAAAGTTAAAGCCTGCGCTATCTAAGCTTTGAATAATCTTAGAAAGCGGGTTCGCTTTTACTGCATACCAAAGTTTTACATCGGTTTGCGCAACTAAGCGCGTAAGGTGTGCGTTTAGTCTATCTAAGTCGTAAACAAAAAAAGGAGTATCAAGCTGCTGTGTAAGCGTATTAACAGCGGTTTTGATTGGCGTGCTCAAAAAGCTCATTATCGTAAAACCTCTTCTAGCAATAATGATGCATCGCTTTGTTCGTCGCGGTATTTAACAATTAACGCACACGACATGCTTAAGCCTTGCTCACGTGCCCATTCGTTAGACGCCGGGCGAGAGCCAGGTATTACAATTGCGTACTCTGGGATTGGTTCGCCTTTATCAAGCTGACGCTCATTAACGCAGTCGTATACCGGAATGGTTGCAGATAAACGTACGCCAGGTGCCAGTACTGCACCTTTTTTAATAACTACGCCTTCAACAATGACACAACCTGCGCCAATAAAGGCATCGTCTTCAACTACTACAGGGCTTGCACCAATTGGCTCAAGTACACCGCCAAGTTGCACAGCTGCGCTCAAATGTACGTTTTTACCTACTTGTGCACACGAACCAACTAATGCGTGGCTATCAACCATCGTGCCTTCGTCGATGTATGCGCCAATGTTTACGTACGCTGGTGGCATAATAATAGTGCCTTTAGCTACGTATGCACCACGACGAACGCTTGAACCACCAGGTACCATACGCACGCCATCGTCAGTACTAAACTCTTGCGGTGCAAGGTTGTGTTTATCTACAAAACCACCTACAAACTCAGTGTTAGTGCCATTTTTAAAGGCTTCTAAAATGCCTTGTTTTACTTCTACGTTAGCTTCCCATTGGCCGCTTTCGTTTTGTGATGCTGCGCGTACTGCGCCCGATTCTAAATTATTTAGTAGTTCTAACCAGCTCATTATAAAAACCTGTATTTAATGCCAAGATAAAATGGTGTCGTTTGCAGTGGTAATGCAATCGGTTTGCGTTAACTCAAGATGTGTTAAAGGTGGGCGCAGCAAAGGGCTACTTAAGCGGCCTTGTTGGTGCATTAACACTTTAACGGGAATGGGATTTGCAACAGCAAAAAGGCTATTAATAGCGCGAGTCCACTGAGCAAATAAATTGGGGTGTTGGCCACCTAGGCTGCGTTTTACAAACTCGTGCGTTTGTTTTGGCCACGCGTTTGCCGCAACCGATACTAAGCCTTTTGCCCCAGCTTGCGCGAAATAGGGCATAAGTGCATCGTCGCCACTGTATAGCGCTAAATTAGGCGCAGCTTGTCGGTATGCTTCAAATTGGGTGATGTTGCCACTGGCTTCTTTTAACGCCCACAGCTTTGGATGCGCCTGTAGATTTTCGATGGTTTGCACCGGAATACTTACACCGCTTCTACCTGGTACGTTGTATAACATACACGGGTGCGCGCTTACGTTTAATAAGCTTTCGTACCAATGAGTTTGCCCTACAGCACCTGGTTTTGCATAAAGGGGCGAGCCTAGTAAGTAACTGTGAATAGGTAATTGGTTACAGTAGCTAACCCACTCTTTTTGTTGGGCTAAATTGCTACCGCCCACAGCAACCATAAGCGGCACACGGGGCTTTAACTGGCACACGTGCTCAACAATGGCTTGCTGCTCTTTAAGTGTAAGCGCTAAGCCTTCACCTGTACTACCAAGGAGTAAAATACCGTTTTGCGCGGCTTCTTGTTCACTAACGAGAGTTGTCAGTGTGTCGTAGTCAACATTACCTTGTTGATCAAACGGCGTTACAAGCGCTGTCCACAGTGCGTAGTCGTCTAAATTGAAGTTGTTGATCATCTCTTACGAACCTATAAGGTGTTCGAGATATTAAAGGGGCTTTATGATGTGAGCCGCATTAACGTCGTTCGAACAGTATTCGAAGAGCGAATGGGCTTAAAATAATAGGGCGCACGGCCTTATTATTTAAGACCAGAAGCTCTCCACCAAACTAATAAGCTGCTAAAAAACAGCTCTTGGTGACAGTCGCTAGGATTCAACCTAGTCGCCCGAAGTAATTGCTTCGCAAAAGCGTTTACCTCTCGGCGGTATTCCCCTGGCGTATGCTCACTGGAGTTTGCGCTCCTAACATACGCTACCTGAATAACGCACCTCTTCTAGCCCTTTGTATTTTGTTTTAACTAATAAGGCTTTAACAAAATACAATTTAAATAGGGTAATTGCGGCGATTAAAACATTTTAGCCGTCTAGGTGTCAAGCTGCTAAATATAGATTAGCTCATCGAAAATAGTGGTGGTTACGTATTGGCTGCTTTTCTCGTACACTAACCCTATGAGCAGCGAGGTATTTAATAAGTATGGAAAAATTTAGTGATATTTATAAGCGAGCGGTAGAGCGAAAAGGCTCTGAAAAAATGCTTAAGTTATTACTCTCAAAACCTTTATCTAAAAAAGCGTTAAGCACGTTAAGTGACGACGATTGGCTTGAGGAATTTACTCGAAAAGTATTTCAAAGTGGCTTTTATTGGTCGGTAATAAACAGCAAATGGCCGGGCTTTAGAGAGGTTTTTTGGGAGTTTAGTGTTGATAAATTACTAATGATGCCGCCCGATATGCTAGAGCAAAAAGCAACGGATGAGCGCATCATTCGTAATTATAAAAAAGTGAAAACGATTCCTGAAAATGCTTACATGATCCACGAAATAGCTCAGGAACATGGCAGTTTTAGCAAGTTTATTGCTCAGTGGCCAACAGATAATATTATTGGCTTGTGGGCGCATTTAAAAAAACAGGGCGCTCGATTAGGTGGGAATACCGGTCCGTATGCCTTAAGAGCGCTCGGTAAAGATACATTTTTACTTTCGCGCGATGTAGAAAGTTACCTAAGAGCACATAAAATTATTGATGGTGGGCTACAAACTAAAAAATCACTCACTGCAGCGCAGGCATTTTTTAACGAAATGCAAAAGCAAAGTGGTTTAAGCCTACAAGAACTTAGTTTAATTGTGGCCTATAGCGTTGGCGATAACCGGGTTGGCATACGCCAAAAGGCAGAGGATTAATAATGAAATTAGTGCCTAGATACACAGACATAGCAGATAACTTTGCGATAGAGGATAACCCATCGAGTGTTGCTGCTCCGCAGTTGCTATTGTGGAATACATCGTTAGCTGAGCAATTTAATCTAGATGTTGAGCCGCAGCTGCGTGCTAGCATTTTTGCAGGCAACGAGCCGCAATCTGTAAAGACAGTGGCACTGGGTTATTCTGGGCACCAGTTTGGACACTTTTCACCACGTTTAGGTGATGGGCGAGCGCATTTGCTTGGTGCTATTAGCGACGATAAAAATCAGCTATGGGATATTCAACTAAAAGGCTCCGGCGCTACGCCTTACTCTAGAGGGGGCGATGGACGCTGTGCATTAGGCCCTGCAATTCGTGAATATATTATGAGTGAGGCCTTACATGCGTTAGGTATTAAAACCACGCGCTGCTTAGCTGTTGTAGGCACAGGAGAAGCGGTTTACCGTAATCCCCCTCAGCCAGGTGCAATAATTACTCGTTTAGCAAGTAGTCACATTCGAGTTGGCTCGTTTCAATATTTAGCTACCCAAGGGGATACTGAGGGTCTTAAAAAGCTTGCCGATACAGCCATTGAGCGCCATTACCCTGAAATTAACATAACCGGGCCAGAGCGTTACTTAGCCTTTTTAGATGCGGTGATAAAAAACCAATTAGACTTAATAATTAGCTGGATGAGAGTCGGGTTTATTCATGGCGTTATGAATACCGACAACACGCTAGTAAGCGGTGAAACCATAGATTATGGCCCGTGTGCGATGATGAATGTATTTGATTTTGATACCGTATTTAGCTCTATTGATAAGCAAGGGCGTTATGCATTTGGTAATCAACCAAACATAGCGAGCTGGAACTGCGCTCGTTTAGCCGAGAGTTTAATACCGCTTATTAATGACGATGACGAGCAAGCTGTAAACTTAATGACGCCCATAATCAGCCAGTTCTCAATGCTATTTAACGATAGATACAATCAAATGTGGGCACAAAAACTAGGTTTAGCGGGTCATAATGAAGACGATGTTGAATTAGTAAGTAAGTTATTACTCTTATTTCAAGAATATAAGCTTGATTACACCAACACCTTTGATGCCCTTACTGAGTCATTAAAGGGTGAATCTGTAATACCTGAGCCATTAACGCAATGGGCACAGCTTTGGAAAAGTCGAACAGATAACAGTTCTTATGAAATTATGCGAGCTGCTAATCCTCGAGTGATCCCTCGTAATCATATTATTGAAACAATTTTAGATGAATATACAAACATGGGGACTAGTGAATTACTAAAGCCGTTTATGGAAGTGCTTAGTGATCCATACTTTACTAGCAAAAACATCACTCAGTATCAGGAAGTGCCTAAAGAGGACAAAGATTACCGCACATTTTGCGGTACTTAAGTGCTGGGTTAACTCATAAGTTCATGATTATAAATGGCCATATTTACTTATATACGGCTATATTTGGCTTTAAATAGTGTTCATTGATTGAGCAAAGTATATTCAAGTGGTAATATCCGCGACCGTAAAGCCAAGTAATTTTTTGCGTATATACAGTGCATATAGTTGAATTTACCTTGTATTAGCTTACAAGTAAGCGATTTATAATAAAACCACTATATTTATTGTTTGCAGGTTAGGTAAAGCGTTTAATCTGACCTACAATAAATGGTTGGATGTCGTCATAGACCATTGAAAAAATTTATAAACTTTATTTTTCGTTAAGTATCGATTAACAAAAGCTCAGGTAGTCTGTAAAAAACTGGTTGAGCTAGAATTGATTAGCTACAATTTATTGGTTGTTAAAATGGGAAGAAAACAATGAAATTAAAATCACTTACAATTGCAATCGCGTTGGCTGCAACTAGCGCATCTACTTTCGCTGCTGATAAAGAAGAAGGCTTCTACATTGGCGCATTTGGCGATTACTACGACGCATCTTGGAAAAACATGCGTGACCAAGCTGGCCTAGACGTAAATGAGTCTACAGGCTGGGGTGTTGAAGCTGGTTACCGTTTCAGCGATTACTGGAGCGCACGCTTAGAATACGCAGACATGGATTTTAACGCTTTTGACAAAGTAGCTGGCAACCGTAACAACATTGACGGCGAGCGTTACGGTATTGATGCACTTTACCACCTTGACGGCGGTCCTTTCTACGGTCTATTTGGTATTAAAGAAATGGACGTAGTAGATGACAACACATTCTTAAATGCTGGTGTTGGTTACCAACACTTTATTACAGATGGTTTATTCGTAAACGCTGAAACAGCTGTATACCAAGGCCTTGACCGTGGTTACACAGATGTTGGTGCAAAAATTGGTATTAACTACTTATTTGGTCAAAATGCAGCGCCAGCTGAGCCGGTTCAACCAGCTCCAGAGCCTGAAGTTGTTGAAGTTGCAGTAGTTCCTGCTGATAGCGATAATGACAACATTTTAGATGCTGATGACCAATGTCCAAATACACCTATGGAAGATGCTGTAGACGGTACAGGTTGTACATTATATGAAGACCGTGAAGTAACAACTAGCCTATTAGTTACTTTCCCACATGACTCTGCAGAAGTAGGTTCACAGTACTTCACTGATATCGCATCAGTATCTGAGTTCTTAAAAGAGCATACAGATACAACAGTACTTCTTGAAGGTCATGCATCGGCTGTAGGTAATGCAAACTACAACAAAATGCTTTCTAAAAAGCGTGCTGATGACGTAGCTAAAGAATTAGTTAAAGATGGTATCGATGAAGACCGTATCACTACAGTAGGTCTAGGTGAAGAACGTCTTAAGAATACAGCAAATACTAAAGCAGCTCACGCAGAAAACCGTCGTGTAGAAGCGCATGTAAAATCTATTGAACGTGTAAAAGTTAAGCGTTAATAGTAATTTACTAAATCTAGAAACCCAGCCATGTGCTGGGTTTTTTTATGGGCGGAATAAAGTGAACAAGTAATCAAATAGTAATGATTATTACTTAACAAACATTCACGAAAATAGATTTTATTAAAGCCACTATTCATAATATTTATAGTCGGTATAATCAGTTGCTTAGTTGGATGGATTTTCATCTAATCATAAAAGCTTTATAATCACGCGTTAGAATACTATAAGTATTGGGTAACTTATTTGCGCATGAAGCGCTACCGAATACTTTCACGTCACCAAGAGGGCAATATTGTGCTACAAGAATATCGTAAACACGTAGAAGAACGTGCCGCGTTAGGTATCGTACCAGCGCCACTAGATGCTCAGCAAACGGCTGATCTTATTGAACTAATCAAAACGCCACCGGCAGATGAAGAAGAGTTCATCTTAGATTTATTAATCAACCGTGTACCGCCAGGTGTTGATGATGCAGCGTATATCAAAGCAGGCTTTTTAGCGGCAGTTGCAAAAGGTGAAGCGCAGTCTCCACTTATTTCAAAAGAAAAAGCAGCTGAGTTATTAGGTACAATGTTAGGTGGCTACAACATCGCTCCTATGATTGAACTTCTTGATGACGAAGCACTTGCACCAATCGTAGCAAAAGGCCTTTCAAACACTTTGTTAATGTTTGATGCTTTTTACGACGTAGAAGAAAAATCAAAAGCGGGTAACGAGCACGCTAAAAAAATTATTCAGTCTTGGGCAGATGCGCAGTGGTTTACTAACAAACCAGCAGTAGCTGAAAAAATTTCAGTAACTGTATTCAAAGTAACTGGCGAAACAAACACTGATGATTTATCTCCTGCACCAGATGCATGGTCACGTCCTGATATCCCACTTCATGCTTTAGCAATGCTAAAAAATGAGCGCGACGGTATCGTTCCTGATAAAGCGGGTGAAGTAGGTCCAATCACTAAATTAGAAGAGTTAAAAACTCAAGGTTTACCACTTGCTTACGTAGGTGACGTTGTAGGTACTGGTTCTTCTCGTAAGTCTGCTACTAACTCTGTGCTTTGGTTTATGGGTGACGATATCCCATTTGTACCAAATAAGCGCGTTGGTGGTGTATGTTTAGGTAATAAAATTGCGCCTATCTTCTTCAATACAATGGAAGATTCTGGTGCATTACCAATTGAATTAAATGTTGATGAGTTCAACATGGGTGATCAAATTGATATTTACCCATACGAAGGTGTTGTTAAGCGTCACGGTACTGATGACGTTATCTCTACTTTTGAACTTAAATCAGACGTAATTTTAGATGAAGTACGTGCCGGCGGCCGTATTCCTCTAATCATTGGTCGTGGTTTAACAGACAAAGCACGTACATCTCTTGGCTTAGGCGCAACTGACGTATTTAAAGTACCAGCGGTAACTGAAGCTTCAGATAAGGGCTTTACACTAGCGCAAAAAATGGTTGGTAAAGCATGTAACGTTGAAGGTATTCGCCCAGGCCAATACTGTGAGCCTAAAATGACCACTGTAGGTTCGCAAGATACTACAGGTCCTATGACACGTGATGAGCTTAAAGACTTAGCATGTTTAGGTTTCTCTGCAGATTTAACAATGCAGTCATTCTGTCATACCTCTGCTTACCCTAAACCAATTGACGTAAACACTCACCATACGCTTCCTGATTTCATCATGAACCGTGGCGGTGTTTCACTTCGCCCTGGTGACGGTGTAATTCACTCTTGGTTAAACCGCATGTTATTACCAGATACTGTAGGTACTGGTGGTGATTCACATACTCGTTTCCCATTAGGTATTTCGTTCCCAGCGGGTTCAGGTGCAGTAGCGTTTGCAGCAGCAACAGGTGTTATGCCTCTTGATATGCCTGAGTCTATTTTGGTTCGCTTTAAAGGTGAAATGCAACCAGGTATCACTTTACGTGACCTTGTACACGCAATCCCTTACTACGGTATTAAGCAAGGCTTATTAACAGTAGAGAAAAAAGGTAAAATCAACGAATTCTCTGGTCGCGTACTAGAAATCGAAGGTGTTGAGCACTTAACTGTTGAGCAAGCGTTTGAATTATCAGATGCATCAGCAGAGCGTTCAGCAGCTGGTTGTACTGTTAAGCTTTCTAAAGAGTCTATCAGCGAATACCTAGAATCAAACATTGTTATGCTTAAGTGGATGATCTCTGAAGGTTACGGCGATGTACGTACAATCGAACGTCGTATTACAGCAATGCAAGATTGGTTAGCTAACCCAGAACTTATGGAAGCTGACGCTGACGCAGAATACAAACACGTTGTAGAAATCGACCTAGCAGAGATTAAAGAGCCAATCCTTTGTGCTCCAAATGACCCTGATGACGCACGTTTACTTTCTGATGTTACTGGCGAGAAAATTGATGAAGTATTCATCGGTTCTTGTATGACTAACATTGGTCACTTCCGTGCTGCTGGTAAATTACTAGATGGTTTCACCGGTCGTATCCCAACACAACTTTGGGTTGCTCCACCAACTAAGATGGATAAAGATCAGCTTACTGACGAAGGTTACTACGGTATCTTTGGTCGTGTTGGTGCACGTATCGAAACTCCAGGTTGTTCACTATGTATGGGTAACCAAGCACGTGTTGCAGATAAAGCAACTGTTGTTTCAACCTCTACACGTAACTTCCCTAACCGTTTAGGTAATGGTGCGAACGTATTCTTAGCTTCAGCAGAGCTTGCAGCAATTGCTGCTATTTTAGGTAAATTACCTACGCCAGCTGAATACCAAGAGTATGCTGCGAAAATCAATGCAACGGCTGCAGATACATACCGTTACTTGAACTTCCACCGTATGCCTCAGTACACTAAAAAAGCAGACAACGTAATTATTCAGCAAGCTGTATAATTTAAACCTGTTTTAAAAAACCCGCTTAGGCGGGTTTTTTATTATCTGAAACCCAAGTACCTAATACAGGGTTAACTGTATGAAGTGTATTTAAAAAATCATGAAATAAATTTGAATATTAACAAAAAATGAACAATTATATGTATTGATAACACTTGTTAATGATTGAGGGAGCGATCATCAGGTCTTTTTTTGCTCCACTTAACTATAGTTTCGGAGCATATAATGGAAGATAAAAATAACTACCGGTTAAAGTTAATAGCGAGCGCAGTGAGTGCAAGCTTATTTATATCTGGTTGTAGTTTTGACAAAGATGATGATGTTTCTGAGGAGGTAAATCTAGCTCCTTCTGTTCAAATTTTAGGACAAGATGAAACACAAGAAAAAACGGCTTTTACCCTATCGGCCAACGCCATTGATACAGATGGTCAAATTATTAATTATAGTTGGCAGCATGATTCAACACTTAATTTAAGTGCACAAAACCCCGACTCTAACGAAATCACTTACCTCTCACCCGACATTACAGAAGATGTAACCGTTAATTTTAGCGTAACGGTAGAAGATGACGATGGCGCAACCACCACAGCTACTCAACAAGTATTAATAAAGCGAAATTCAACGGCTGTTACTCTAAATGGCTTAATTACTGACAACACGATTAGCTTTGCAAGTGTAGAAATAACCATAGGTGATAAAACTTATTCAGCTACAGCAGACGAAAATGGTGTTTATACAATAGTATTAGATGTCGATGAGGCTTTAGAGCAAGCTCTAGTAAAAGTTAAAGCCAAAGGACGAGATGATTTAAACCCTGGTGTTGAGTTTATTTCTCAGCTTAGTTCAGTTAAAAAATTAGCTACTCAGGCTGGTGATGATGGTATTTTAGATAGCGATGAAAACTTTGGAGTAAATACAACCAATGTAACAACCGCAGAGTACGCACTTATTGTTAGAGAAGGTGATGAGCCAACAAGTGAAGATGAGCTTGATAATGCACTTTTAAATGTTGATGCAGACGAGAAGGTACAACTTGCGAGCCTGATTAAAATCATTGTAGACAACCCAAATTATGAGCTGCCAGAGGGCGTAAATAGTACGCTTGATTTAGTAACCGATGAAGAAGCTGCACAGCAGTTTGAAGAAGACGTTAATGCGCAAGATCCCGACCTAATAGAGCAAACTAAAACCGAAATTAAAGAAGATGAAGACTTAGTTACAGGCTCAAAAGAGTCATTAGTTGGTGAGTATATAATTAACTCCCCGCGCTACTATGCAAATACAGCCAGCCACTTAACTTTAAACGAAAATGGTACTGGTCAGTATCATGCAGTTACGGGCAGCTCACTAACGTGGCAAGAAGTGAGTGGTAAAGTAGAAGTTACTTTAGAGTCTCCTGTACTTATTAATAAATACTCTCAAATCGAAGACGATGTTGAAACTATTTATGAGCAGCATTTAAATTCATTCTCGTTGCAAGTACTCGGCGAAAACGATGTTTTTAAAACAATAGATATTAAAAGCGATATTACAGTTTACGAAAACAGCGTTGAGGTGCAAAACAAGCAAGAAATACAAACCACCAACCTTATTCTTAAAAGTAAAACCTTAAGTTTGACCGTCGAAGATATCGTTGGTGAGTGGGAAATGGAGCGAATAGAAAGCCGTAATTATGTTAGCCACCTAGAGACTATTGCCTTTTATGAGGATGGTACAGGCGTTGTTTTAAGTGATAACTCAGCACCGTTTGAATGGGAGCTGGCTAATAATAAATTAACTGTAACCTATGATGAAGATGGTAGCGTTGGAACAACAAATTTTTGGTTTACTAAAAATTTAAAAGCAGGCTATCAATTAGTTTCCTTAGATACTACATCAGCCGATCCTGCCGATAGCCAATATGGCCTGATGATAAAAAGAGAAGTGGTGTCTTTATCAAATGATGACTTAGTTGGGCGATGGCAGGGCTTTGTTGGTACGGCACAACTTTATGATATGAACGTGTTTGCCGATGGCACCATAATGTTAGGACTTGGCACAACGTCTTACCAAGGGGTTCTTGAGGATGGAAAACTAACTAGACGCCGCTATGAATATAATGGCTACACCGTTAGCAGTTGTGAAGGGTTTGATGAAACCTGTTACTTAAGCGCAGAGGTAACCCATGACATCATTGCAGTAGAGAACAGGCATTACTACTTACTAAGAGAGTTTAAATGGTTTTCCCCTGAAGGAGATATGTATGATATCCAAAAAGGTTTACTCATTTATCAGTACAGTAAAGAGTTAAGCTATTCAGAGTTTACGCCTTACTTACTACAAAGCAGTTTTAACCTTTATAAAAGTGCTGGTGAGCAAGTAATAGAAGATCGAATTCGGGTTAATTACGATGACGGCTCATTTACGATAACAATCGACGGTATCGAGTATGAAGCACAGTTAAATGAAGGTGTAATTGAATACCAAATAGGTGGGCAAGCATGGCTTTTTGAAATTATTAGTGGTGATGGTGAAACATACACTATTTGTAATTATCAACAAGGTAGTAACTGTACTCAGAGCGATAAAACTGTTTATCAATCTAAAAACCCACGTGTAACTTTAACAGCTGTATCTAATGAATTTGGACAGTTACAACCTGCGGTACAAGAGGTGCCTTTTTCTCAACTGGTTGGTTTTAATATAGTGCCTAATGAAGGTTATGAAGTTGATTCAATAGAAGGTTGCGAAGGTTATATTGAGGGGGAATATTATATTGCCTTTAGTGGACACGGTGACTGCGAAATTAATGCGACCTTTGTAGAAAAACCAGAAACAATATCAGGGCAATTTTTAATTAATAATCCTGATTATTTTACCTCTACCTCTTTCAAATTAGAGCTTAATGAAAATGATGAGGGCAGCTTTACTGGCAATAACCAAGTAGCAATATCTTGGAACAAATATTTTGACGAAATTAGAGTTAGTTTTTCTGATGAATATGTATTAAATGAAAGTGTTGCGTATGAAGTTGAAGATGGCACTCAAGTAGAAGTTAGGCGTAAAGATGTAATGACGCATATTACCCTTAAAGAGCGTTTCGACTTGGGTAACGGCTGGTACAAAATGACGCAAAGTATAAGTAAGTTCCGTAACGAGGAACTAGTTGAAGAGTGGCATAGTGATAGCCATGTTAAGTTATTTGATTCAGTAGTGCCTCAAGTTGATTTAACCCCAAACGATTTGGTTGGTAGTTGGTCGTTAGATATCCCATCTGAAAGTACCGTTAAGGAATTACTGCTAAATGATAATGGAACAGGTAGCGTAGTCGATACTATAGATGAAGCGCAAACAGAAAGCTTTACTTGGCAGCAAACAGCAGTAGGGCTTCATATTACTACTTCAGGTAGCGTTGAAGATATCTATATTACCAAGGATATAGACCTTGGCTATCAAGTAATAATGCAAGGCCAGTACGAAGATGAAAATCAAGTAAATGTTGCCGTAATGATAAAGCAAGAAGAGCAGGAAATTATCCCGAGTAACTTTGCTGGGCGTCACTTATTTAAAGAAGGCCATGACTTAGAGACTATTTGGGATGAGCTGCAAATATATGAAGATGGGCAAGTGTTCTTTACCTATTTTACAAGTTCCGTTCAAGGTGAGTTTAAGGATGGAAGCTTTAGCCGAAGCAGAAAATATGATCAACTAACAGGATCATACGGCTCTGATTGTGATTTGACTTTAGAAACGTGTTTAATTGATTATACGATGGACTATAGGCTTATTAATCAAAATGATAATTACCAAGTCGTGGAGCGAGTATCGAGAGCATTTGATACTAATTCAGGGGAAGAAAACCTTTCTTATGCATCACTTTACTTTGAAAACTATATTGAAAATACAAGCGCTGATAAGTTTTATGAGCATGAAATCCCTTTTGAAATCTATGAACATAGTGGTGAGAGCTTCGTAAAGTGGGGTATTTACTATATAGATGGGTACGAGCTTTGGAAAAACGATATTAAAGCTGGCTCACTTGAATTAGTTGAAGGTAAGTTTACCTACGAGCAAGACGGCCAAAACAAGGTGATTGAATTTATTTCAAATGATCGCGATGAGATAGTGCTTTGTGAGTATTTACAAGGAACAGCATGTCAAAATCAAGAAGAGATGACCTTTACGATTTTTGAGCCAAGGTATGATGTTAAAGTTTATTCAGATGGTAATGGTGTGGTAAATAATGGGGTTGAAAACTACACAAGCTTTCATGGTGATACGTTAACCTTTAATATTTCTGCAAATGCAGGCTATAAATTAGAGTCTATAAGCGGGTGTGATGGCATTTTAGAAGACAATATATACACGGTTCATTATTTGGCGCAAAGCTGCGATATTGATATCGCCTTTGAACTAATAGAGTAAATGCGCTTTAGTGTTTTAGGCTAAAATTAGAGCGATAATTAAATTTAATAAATTGGCTACGCAGTGTAGCCAATTTTTTTGAATTAAATTTTCAATAAAGTCTGAATTTAGATCTTAAAATTTAACTTTTAATCTTTTATACCTCAATTTATGCTCAGAAAATCCTACACACATGCATTAAAATCTCTTTTAATATTCTCATTATTTTAGGCGAGATTTTATGACTGCATTAAACAACCAGAATTTACTGCAACTACGTTTTGTTAACCAAGCAAATATTGATTTGGTTAAGCCTTCTTTTGATAACCTACCTGCAAACCCTTATGCAGATGGCGAATTTCGTAAACGTCGTTACTCAGTAATTAAATTTCAAAATGGTGAGCTAAAACTACAAGCTGCCAAAGCATTTGTTCAAGACGATTCAATTAATACTTTTCAGGGTAACGTAGAGCGTACTTACGAGAACTTAGAGCAAAGCTTACTTGAGTCTCAAGGTATGCAAAGCATTGTAAGTGAGTTTTTTGAGCTTACCGGTATTGATGAAGAGCGCGATATTGAAATACACCAATTTAGAATGTTAGCTATTGATAGTGATACGCCGGCCGCGCCTGAAGGTGTGCACCAAGATGGTTTTGACCATGTATGTATATGCGGTGTTTCGCACGAAAACCTAGAAGGTGGCGAGCTACTTGTATACGAAAATAAACAAGCTGCGCCATGTTTTAAAATGGAGATTAAAGACGGAATGTTTGCACTAATAAACGACCGTCAAGTGTGGCACAACGCCACACCAATGAATAAAATTGATGCTAGCAAACCAGGTTACCTGGATTGTTTTGTACTTACGTCTTAAGGAATAAGCATGAACATAGCGCAATTACGTGAGCAGTTTCCGGCATTAATGCAGAGCGTTGATGGTAAATCGCCGATATTTTTAGACGGCCCAGGTGGCTCTCAAGTGCCGCAGTCAGTGCTAAATGCAATGTCTGCTTATTTAGGGCACTACAACTCAAACCTAGGTGGCGCGTTTTTTTCAAGTGATAAAACGGTAGAGCTACTGGCAAATGCTCGCCAAGCTGCAGCAGATTTACTCAATGCGCCAAGTGCACAAAATATTGTGTTTGGCCCAAATATGACGAGCCTTACCTTTAGTTTTAGCCGTGCTATTTCGCGCAATTGGCAGGCTGGCGATGAAATCATTGTAACTAACGCTGATCACTTCTCAAACGTGTCGTCTTGGCAGCAAGCTGCAGAAGATAAAGGCGTTAAAGTTAACACCGCAGTTATTAACGAAGTTGATTGTAGCTTGGATATGGCGCAATTTGAGAGCTTATTAAACAGTAATACTAAGCTTGTAGCGGTAACATACGCTTCAAATACAACAGGTTCTATAAACGATATAAAACGTATTATAGAACTTGCCCACGCTGTAGGCGCTCTTGTTTATGTTGATGCGGTACATTACGCACCGCATGAGTTAGTTGATGTACAAGCGCTTGATTGCGACTTTTTAGCCTGCTCGGCATATAAGTTTTTTGGCCCGCACTTAGGCATGGTTTTTGGTAAAACTGAGCACTTGGAAGGTTTTACACCTTATAAAGTCGAACCCGCTAAAGATGTAGCGCCGGGGCGTTGGGAAACGGGTACTCAAAGCTTTGAAGCAATGGCTGGTTTTATAGCGGCTGTTGATTACATTGCTGCAATAAGCGAGCTTGACGGTAGTCATTCACGCCGCGAAAAGTTAAGCGTGGCTTTTGCTAAAACTAAGCAGCATGAAATGGCGCTTAGTGAGCACTTTTTAACACGTTTGGTTAATTACCCGCGTATTAAATTGTTTGGTATTGATGATTTTGATCGCTTAAACGAGCGTACACCTACTTTTGCTTTAACGTTTGAAGGTGTAGAGCCACGTGAAGTGTCTGAATTTTTAGGCAAACAACACATATGTGTGTGGGATGGTAATTTCTACGCGCAAGGTTTATGTAAGCAATTAAACGTGCTTGATAAAGGCGGTGTTGTGCGTATTGGCTGTATGCATTACAACACAACAGCTGAGCTTGATAAATTATTTGATTTGTTTGATGAGTTACTAGGTTAAAGCCTTATCCATTCAGCATTTTAAAAGCCATAAGTAAAAAACTTATGGCTTTTTTATTGGCTGATTACTTAGGATCTAGCTCTTAGGCGCACCATATATTTGCTCTGCACGGTTAAATAGCACCCACGAGGTTAAAATATACTTATCGTTAGAGACAGGTTTATTCCCTCTGTGGGTATGCGTAAAGTAGCCAGGAGCTATCACCATAGTGCCTTTTTTAGGAGCTATTTTACGGTTTTGATAATAAAACTCCGTTTCACCGCCTTCTTCTACATCGTTTAAATAAAACATAAACAATAATACCCGGTGCAGCGCTTCATTGTGTTGTAACTGCGGATACACCTCACTGTGCCAGTAAGGATAACCACCTTTATTTACCTCGTATTTTTGCGCTTGAATGTTCCCCAGTCTAAATATTTGCTGCACTAATATAGGGAGCTGTGGTTTACCTACCTCATCAAAATTTTCTTGAGTTAAATCTACTACTTCCCCAGTTTTTGGATGATAAACCTTTAAGCCAAATGCACCAATCATCATAAAAATATGCTCTTCAACATAGTTAAAAACATGCTGTGCAGTCGTTTGTTGTATATGTTTTAATTGTTGTGCATATTCGGGGTGATTATTTAAATGCAGATCGTGGCTGTCTTTTTTCTTTAAGTCGACACCGCCCGATGTTACCCCTTGTTTTACATGCGGGCTTTGCGCGAATGTGGTAATAAATTCATCGCAAAACTCATCGCTTAATGCGTTATCAATCACGCGTATAAAGTCCGTCATGGTTTACCTTTATATAATTATTATTGGATTTTTATGTTTATTGAAAAAGTGATGCCGCGCTTTAGTGAAACTGATGCACTCGGACACATTAACAATACCGTACTCCCTGTATGGTTTGAAGTAGCGCGTGGACCTATTTTTAAGTTTTTTACACCGGACTTAAACCCGCACGATTGGAAGTTGATAATTGCCAAAGTAGAAGTGTCGTTTGTAGGCGAATTATTTTATGGCCACGAAGTGACAGTAAAAACGTCTGTAGAGCATATAGGCACTAGTTCTTTTACGCTCAGGCAAGAAGCATGGCAACATGATAAATGCTGCGCAATAGGCAAAGCCGTGATGGTGAGATACGATTTTATCGCTAAATCAAAGCAAGCGCTTAGCGTTGACGAAAAAGCAGCGCTTAACGAGCATATTTACCAAAGCAGTTAACCTTACGAAGCTTATATTTTATATAAGCTCGTGCTGAGCTGAATTATTGTAAATATATGACGGCAACTGTAAATTTTTGCCGAGAAATTTTAACGTATTTTGATTGAGTTACAGGCTTCAATTATATACTATTTATATTATATATTGTTGCGCCGTTATAACAGGAAATGTTAATTCGGTAATTTGATTGGAGAATGCGTGTGACATCTATTGCCAATGACCAACCTTTACAAGTTATTCAGCTCAGTGATGGTCAAAATTTAACAGCTGAAGTTTTGCCATTTGGCGCAATCATAAAAAGCATTAAATTTAAAAAACAAGAAATGACGCTTAGCGTCGATGACCCTCAATACTATCTTGAAAACCCATTTTACTTAGGCGCAACTGTTGGTAGATACGCTAACCGCATTGCTGGTGGACGTTTTAGTTTATCGGGTACTGAATATCAGCTAGATACTAATAACGGCCCAAATAGCTTACATGGCGGCGTTAAAGGCTTTAATAAAGTGCTTTGGCAAGTTACTCAGCAAAGCGAAAGTGAAGTGGAGCTATATTATTGCTCACCTGATGGCGATCAGGGTTTTCCGGGGCAGTTAAAGGTATGGCAAACTATTAGTGCTAAAAATGGCGAGCTAACTTTAAGTTTTAAAGCTACTACCAATAAAGAAACTCTCGTTAATTTTACTAACCATTGTTATTTTAACCTCGATGGTAGCGATTCTATTAATGAGCACTTTGTACAAATAAATACCAATCACTTTCTTCCTATAGATAAAACCAGTATTCCACTTAATAACGGCCAAACAGTTGCAGGTACTTGCTTTGATTTTTGCACAGCAACGCAGTTAGGCGAGGCACTTTGTGCAGTAAACCCACAGCTAGAAGCGGGTAATGGTTTTGATCACTGCTATATTTTCAATAATGATGGCAGTTTAAAAACGATGGCTACATTAACTTCGCCACACACGAACGTTAGTTTAACCCTTAAAAGTACGCAGCCAGGCATGCAACTTTATACCGCAAACTTTGTTGGTGCGCCTTTTAAAGCACGCCAAGCTGTGTGTTTTGAAGCGCAAAATTGGCCTGATGCGCCAAATCGTGAAAACTTCCCCAAAGCAAATTTATTGCCAGAAGAAAATTATGAGCAGGTTATTATTTACGCGTTTTCTGAGTAAATTCAACCTGCCAATGTTAATTAAAAGAAAATTAAAAGCAAAAATACAGTAATTAAATGATACCTATAATTAAGGAAAAGGTTGCACTTTTGCTTAGTTTAAAGTATTTATAATATAAATAGTATTTGAAATGTATTTACTACCACAACGACACAATGACTACACACAATCAGGAGTTTTTAAAAAATGATAATTAACAATAAGTTATCGTTCAACAAGAAAACCGCGCTCAGTATTGCTATCACTGGTGTATTGGCAAGCGGCAACGTTGCAGCTCAAGGCGCTGAAGGCGACACACCTACAGTAAATCAAGATGTTGAAGTTATCGCAGTAACGGGTATCCGCAGCAGCTTGCGTTCATCAATGTTAGATAAAAAAGCATCTAACGTTGTAACCGACGGAATTAAAGCAGAAGATCTTGGTAAATTCCCTGATTTAAACGTAGCAGAGTCTCTGCAACGTATTACAGGTGTAGCAATTGACCGTAGTGGTGGTGAAGGCCAAGCGGTAACAATTCGTGGCTTTGGCCCACAGTTCAATACGGTACTTGTTAACGGCCGTCAAATTGCGACAGACAGTGCTGGTCGTGAATTCAACTTTGATGTATTAGCAGCAGATCAAATCACCGGTGCTGATATTTATAAAAGTAATACAGCAACACTTCAAGAAGGCGGTATTGGTGGTACGGTAAACGTAACGACAGCTCGTCCTTTTGATTTTGGCGGATTACATGTTTTAGGCTCTGTGAAAGGCATGTACGAAAGCTTATCTGAAGAAGTATCTCCTTCTGCATCATTTTTAATTAGTAATACATTTAATGATGATAAATTAGGTGTGCTTTTTGCTATTACTAATCAGCAACGTAAGCTTCAAAATAACCAAATTTTAACGGCAGGTTGGCGCGGCGGCCAAACAATTTCTAACCCTACTGATGGTGTACTGTTTGAAAATGCATACATTCCACGTAACTGGGACCAAGTAGTTGATGAGCAAGACCGTGAACGTACAAACGCAAGCTTAGTACTTCAATACGCACCATCTGATGATATTACAATTACTGTTGATGGTATGATTTCAAAATTTGAAGTTGATTCTACAGTACGTGACCTTGCATCTTGGTTTGAACCAGATCGTGTAGGCAGCGCAACAATTGACGCTGAAACAGGTACACTTTTAACTTTCTCTCAAGATGTAGGTCTTGGCGCGCCAAGTGGCGACCCTGCAAGTGATTTTGTATCACACACACGTAACTCACGTGATGTAACTAATAAAGCATTTGGTATTAACGTTGATTGGCAGGTAAACGATTCATTAAAAGCTAAATTTGATGTATCTCGTTCAACTGCTGAAAACGACCGTGCTGGCAATGACCGCTTTAACGTTGTAGGTATTATTAACAGCTACAGCTTTGATGGCACAGGCAGTGTACCAACGGTTCAGCACGATGGTTTTGATAATGGTTCATTACCAGATCCTAGCCTTGCACGCCTTCATTACAACGAAATTGGGAACCAATTTACTGATGAAGATGAAATCACTGAGCTAAAAGCCGATTTTGAATACGTGCCAGATAAAGGCCCAGTTGATCGCATTAACTTTGGTGCTTACCGTCAAGAACGTGAAAAATCTAGCTTCCAAATTTTTGGTAGCCAATGTCAATTTTGTGGTTATGGTACACAAGCACCGCTTGATGAAATTGATTTTGAAGCATACCAAGCAAGCAATTATTTCCCAGGCTTAATCGATACATTCTACACCTACGATGGTGATAAAATGCTAGATTACTTAGCCGATCAAGGTTTCCCAGTAGAACCTACACTACAAAATAACCGTTACACAATTAACGAAGACATTACTAGTTTATACATGGACTTTACGCTTGGTTTTGACCTAGCTGATATGCCAGTAACCGTTAATATGGGCGCACGTTACTCTGAAACAGATATTGAAGTAGAGGCAATACAAAGCTTTATTAGCGATGTAGTACCAACATCTGACGCAACATTGTTTCAGAATGTATTTGGCCCAGCAACTAACATTGAACAAGGTACTAGCTACTCAAACTTACTACCGTCTTTTAACGTTAAGCTTGAACTACAAGATAATATGATTTTACGCTTTGCTGCGTACGATAGTATTACTCGTCCAACTATGTCTCAGCTATCTCCAGCAACTAACTTTAATGAGCCTCGTCGTCAAAACTTAACGGCAAGTGGTGGTAATCCAGCACTTAAGCCATTCCAATCAGAAAACTGGGATATTTCTTACGAGTGGTACTACAACGATGCTAACTTATTTAGCTTTGCAGTATTTAGTAAAGAAGTTGACGACTTTATTGTTACCCTAACAGGCGCAGAAACTTTTGAAATGTCTGACCGTTCAGGCCCTGATTTTGCGTGTACTACATGTACAGACCAAACTGATGACGAACTAAATGGCAGCTCAGAAATTTACACTGTAAGCCGCCCTCAAAATGGTGAGTCTGCAACTGTAACCGGCTTCGAAGTGGGTGTTACTCACATGTTTGAAAATGGTTTTGGTTTTATTGCTAATGCGACTGTTGTGAATAGCGACATCAGTGTAGGTGACGATACGACACAAACATTTGCGCTTGAAGGCTTAGGCGATTCGCAAAACTTAGTATTGTTTTATGAGCAAGAAAACTGGCAAGCACGTGTTGCATTTAACAACCGTGAAGGCTTTTTACGCTTAGTTGATAACGGCTTTAATGGTGAGCCAGTGAACGTTGAAACATACGGTCAGTGGGATATCAGCGCAAGCTATGATATTAACGAAAACTTTACTATTTTTGCTGAAGGCATCAACATCACTGAAGAAGAGTTAGTGCAAACAGGTCGTTTTGCCAACCAAATCTATTCAGTAGAAGATAATGGCTCACGTTACGCGTTTGGTATTCGCGGATCGTTTTAATTAATGTTTGAGGCGAACTTCTCGCCTCTTGTTTCATTGCAGCACATTAGTGCTAATACCAATTAGGTTAATTTAGCAGTAATGTTAACCTAATTGGCTAAAATGAAACCACATTATATCCAAATGCCCTACCGGGCATTTGTTGTATAAAACGTTATCAAAAAATACTCAAAGAGTAGTCCATTATGAATAAAGCAATAAAAACAGTCGCAGTAATTGGTGGTGGTACAGCAGGATGGCTGAGCGCTGCAATTATAGCTTCGTATCACCAAGGTAAAAATGGTGATGGCTTAAAAGTGATGTTGGTTGAATCGTCAGATATTCCAACAATTGGTGTAGGTGAAGGCACCTGGCCAACGATGAAAAATACGCTTCAGCAAATTGGTTTGCGAGAAGTTGATGTATTTAAAGCCTGTAATGCCACCTTTAAACAAGGCGGTAAATTTGTAAATTGGACACACGGCAATAACGACTTTTACTACCATCCATTTACTGTACCGCTAGGATACGGCCGTATAGATTTAGCCCCTTATTTAGATAATGTTGAAGATTACGCACAACAAACTAATTTTCAGCATGATATTTGCGAAGCAAGCCTAGCACCAAGAGGTATTGCTCAAGGTGAATATCAAGGTAATTGTAACTATGCCTATCATTTAGATGCAGGTGCTTTTGCTGAATTATTAAAACAACACTGTAAAAGCAAGCTTGGCATTGAGCATGTTATTGGCACAGTAGAGCAAGTAAAGCTTGATGATAACGGCGCTATAGATACGCTGACTTTAAAAGATCAAACCCGCACCATAAATGCCGACTTATTCATAGACTGCACTGGTTTTTCATCGCTGTTATTAGGCCAAGCCCTTAACGTGCCATTTAAAAAAATGGACCACGTGCTATTTAATGACAGCGCGCTTGCTATGCAAGTTCCTTACGATGAAAACGACGACTCCTTAGCCAGTCATACCATAGCAACAGCGCAAAATGCAGGGTGGATTTGGGATATAGGCTTAACGCATCGTCGTGGTGTAGGGCATGTTTATTCAAGCAAATTTTTATCAGATGAAGAAGCTGAGCAAAACCTGCGTAACTATTTAGGTGATGCTGCAAACGGCTTAACCGCCCGAAAAATTAGCTTTGAGTCGGGCTACCGAGAAAAGTTTTGGCATAAAAACTGTGTTGCAGTAGGGATGTCGGCAGGTTTTGTAGAGCCGCTTGAGGCAACCGCAATCATGCTTGTTGAAATTTCGTCTCGCTTTGTTGCAGAGCACATGCCTGCTGATACTCAAGTAATGCCTATTGTTGCTAAGCGTTTTAACGAACAAATGGATTACCGCTGGCAACGCATTATCGACTTTTTAAAGCTGCACTATATGCTTACTAAACGCCCTGAACCATATTGGCAGGCGCATGTTCAGCCAAAAACTATTCCACAAAGCTTACAAGAAGACTTACTACTTTGGGGGACGCGTGGCCCACTTATACAAGACTTTCATGGCGCTTTGGAGTTATTCCCAGCTGCCAGCTACCAGTACGTGTTGTATGGCATGGGCTTTAAACCAGACTTTACTAAGCAAGCATATTTGTATTCACAAGATGCTCAAGCTAAACAAATAATTGAACGTAACAGCCAGCTTACACAGCAGATGTTGCAAACTTTGCCGCCACACCGCGCTTATATTGAGCAGTGGTTAGCGGCTAACCCAGTTTAAGGATGTGTAACTATGGCTATTAGTGAACTATCTAATACACAGCACCAAGCATTAAAAGTTAAACATAATGCAGGTGTTGAATACGCAAAAACGCAGCACTTAGTTAATCTAAGAGCTAACGAAGTGGCAAAAGCCGCGTGCGACTTACCTATATTTTTAGCGCGAAATGCGCAAAACGGCAGTTATACCGTATCGGGTTTAACAAGCTTTAGTGCTGGGCAAAGTTTATTGGTTAATAACAGCCAGTGGCAGGCACTTTACATACCTGTATGTATACAAACACATCCCCTTTATTTAATGACTCGTGAAGCAAATAGCAGCGATTACTTTATTGCCTTTGATGAGCAAAGCTCTGCACTAAGCACTGATCAAGGTGAGCCGCTATTTGATGCTAAAGGTAACCCAAGTTTATTTTTAAATTCGCAGCAAAAGCTACTTGAAAGCGATTTAAAAAATGATTACCAAACGTATCAATTTACCCAAGAAGCTGCGCGGTTAGGGCTTATTAAAAACATAGATATTGTTTTGCAGTTTGAGCAAGGCGAAGCGCAAACCATTCAAGGTTTAAGCACCGTTGATGAAGACAAACTACAAACTTTAGATAGCGATACCATTGCAAACTTACACAAGCAAGGTTACCTAAGTGTGCTTAACAGCATGCTTATTTCATTGTTTCAACTCAACGCACTGGTAAAGCTGCATAACCAACGTCCCGAACTTATGCCTTTAAAGCAAATTAAGTTAGAACTAAGTCGAGATGCGCACGCGCTGTAGCGTGCACTTTTTTATTACACAGACATTGCGTTAACGCGCAGGAGACACACACATGTCAGACAACATTTTGCAGTTGGTGGTTTTTTTCTTTGTGACCGCCTTAATTGGTGGACTTACATATTGGAAGTGCCGCGGCCAAAATAGAAATAGCGGAAACAGCGAAACAAAAGAGTATTTTTTAGCGGGCGGTGGCCTTACTTGGATGTTTGTTGCCGGTTCAATCACATTAACTAATTTAAGTACCGACCAACTAGTAGGCATGAACGGTAACCAAATGGCCTTGCTTGTTTGGTGGGAATTAGCAGCGATTATTGGCCTCATTATTTTAGCTAAAGTCTTCATTCCTGTTTATTACAAATACAATTGTACTACTACCACTGAGCTACTAGAAAAACGCTATAACAATAAACACATTCGTGCTGTTATTGGTGGTTTGTTTTTTTTAGGTAATGCACTTATTTATATGCCAGCGGTAATTTACTCAGGCGCGCTATTTATGCAAACCATGTTTAAAGTAGATATTCCGCTAATGTACATAGCGACGGCATTTGCTCTTGTAGGTGCTATTTATGCATTTTTTGGTGGTCTGCGGGCTGTTGCGGTATCAGATACTTACAACGGGCTGCTGGTGCTCGGTATGGCAATACTTGTTGTGTTCTTGGCGCTTAATGCAATTGATTACGACTTTACCGGTATTCCACAGGAGCGTTTAACATTAATTGGTGATGCTGATTCACCAATTCCTTGGCCAACACTATTAACCGGTATGATCTTTATCCAAATGTATTACTGGGGTACTAACCAAACAATTACACAGCGAGCAATGGCTGCGCCAAATGTTAAAGAAGCGCAAAAAGGTATTTTTGCAGCAGCAGGTATTCGTTTTTTAATCGTCCCTGCAATTGTAGTGCTGCCAGGTATTATTTCGTACAAACTGTATGGCGACATTGGTGATGCAGCTTATGGCCGAATTGTAGGTGACGTAATGCCAGCATGGTTAACCGGCGTATTTGCAGCGGCAATGGCTGCAGCGGTGTTATCTACTTACAACAGCTTATTAAACTCAGCAACTGCATTATATGTATGTGACATTCACGAAGCTTACTTTAATAAAGAGCCAAGTGTTGTAAAGCTAAGCGGCTACGTTACGTTGTTACTTACAAGCTTAACGCTAGTATTAGTGCCAATTTACCAGCAAGCAGATAGCATTATTAATTTACTACAGCAGTTAAATGGTTTACTAAGTATGCCTATATTCTCAATCTTTGTTGTAGGCTTGTTATTTAAAAATGTTGATGCACGTGCGGGTATCGCCGCAGTGATTTTAGGTGTGGTTATGTATGGCATGCTGACCTTTGAAAATTCACCACTGCATACTGATTTGCACTACATTCACTTAATGCCAATTACACTGATTGTATGTGTAGCGTTTGCATTAATTGTAAATAAAGTAGTGTTTGGTTTGAACGCGCAATGGGCTGGTAAAACACCTGCTTTAGATGACGCAGTTCAAGCACAAGTACAAAAATAATATATAAAAAGTTTAAGCTGACAAAATCGGTCATGGGGCAACTCTGACCGATTTTTTATATGCATTAAGGCAGTATCAGAGCTTTAAAACTAAAGTTAGCCTTAACCTTTAAGTTGCAGTGGTACTTCCAGTGAGTTTATCTGGGAATTTAAGTTGTAAAGACTATCAAAATCTAATTTATATGATATATACTATTATTATTGAATGTCACCATCTGCTAGATTGTGTCTCAAGCATCGAAAGTAATATAGCTAGGCAACTTTCGTAACATTTATAACTCACACAATGAAGAAGAGGATAGGAAAATCATGGCCGACACTAAATCATTTTATCGATTGGACAGTGTAAACAGCACCGTTATTTTCGACTGCCAGAGCAAAACACCGGCATTACTGTACTTTGGTAAGCGTCTATCTGTGCAAACAACTGAAACAATGCTTACTCAGCTTGCAACTCGTCAAGAAGTAAAATGTGCCGTGGTTGAAGAAGCACCTATTTCTCTTTCTCCACTTTTAGGTGAAGGCTTTACTGGGGCGCCAGGCCTTGAACTTGTAAACGACTCTATTGCTTGGTCTGTAGGGCCAAAGCTAAAAGAAGTTCGTCAGCCATCATCAGCAACGCTTGAGTTTGTAAGCGTAGATGAGCTTCGTGGTATTGAAGTCGTTCACAGCATCACGCTTGATAACAGCACAAATGTTTTAAGTGCACATACTGTATTAACTAATTTAGGTGACTCACCACTAAGCGTTAACTTTTGTGCAGCGCCAACGTTCCAGCTGCCAGATAGCGTAAGCAAAATTGTAAGTTTTGAAGGGCGCTGGTCAAACGAATTCCAACGTCAATCTGTTGATTTAGTGCTTGGCAGCTTTGTTCGCGAAAACCGTAAAGGTAAAACGTCACACGATGTATTCCCTGGTTTATTAGTACATAACGAAGGTGCAGGTGAGCAACACGGTGAATGTTACGGCTTTCATTTAGGTTGGAGTGGTAACAATAAACTACGTGCAGAGCTTTTAGCTGAAGGGCGCCGTTATGTACAAATGGGCGAGTTATTATTACCTGGTGAGCTTACACTTGCTAAAGGTCAAACGTATCAAAGCCCTAGTATTTATGGCTCGTTTTCAAGTGAAGGTTTTAGTGCGCTTTCACGTAATTTCCATCGCTTTGTTAAAGCCAATTTACTTAGCCAAGCACAGCGCGAAAAAACACGCCCAGTGCATTACAACACCTGGGAAGGCATTTACTTTGACCACGATGTAGACACGTTAAAGCAGTTAGCCGATAAAGTAGCCCCACTAGGTATTGATCGTTTTGTACTTGATGACGGCTGGTTTAAAGGTCGTCGAGGCGACAACGCAGGCTTAGGTGATTGGACTGTAGATTACGAAATATACCCAGATGGATTATCGCCAGTAATTGACCATGTAAATAGCTTAGGTATGGAGTTTGGTATTTGGTTTGAACCAGAAATGGTTAACCCAGATAGCGATTTATACCGTGCTCACCCTGATTGGGTATTAGGCTCAGAAAATAACGAGCAACTAAGCTTTAGAAACCAGCTGGTGCTTGATTTAACGCGCACTGAGGTTGTTGAATACTTATACAAAGCCATTGACGACATTTTAGTTGAATACCCAACTATTAAGTACATTAAGTGGGATATGAACCGCGATATTAACCATGCAGGTAACTTTGATGGTAAGCCGGCCGTGCATCAACAAACACTGGCACTGTACCGTTTAATTGATCGTATTAAAGTAGCGCACCCAGGCCTTGAAATAGAAAGCTGTTCATCAGGTGGTGCACGTGTAGATTACGGCGTACTAGCACATACAGACCGTGTTTGGACGTCAGATTCTAACGATGCGCTCGATCGTCTTGAAATTCAACGTGGTTGTTCGTTCTTCTTCCCATCGTCGGTTATGGGGGCACACGTAGGCCCACGTGATTGTCATATTACTGGTCGTAATGTAAGTATTGAAATGCGCGCTGCGGTATCAATGTTTGGCCACATGGGAATCGAGATGGACCCACGTGAACTGACCGAACACGAATACAATACCCTTAAAGCGGCTATTGCACTGCATAAAGAACACCGCGAATTTATTCATGGCGCCGATTTATACCGCCTAGATAGTGACGATTTATCAATTAACTTTGGTTTAATCGACGAGCAAAAATCAAAAGCGTTGTTTGCTTATAACAGCGTTCGCGAAACACCGCGTACAGCGCCTAACAAACTGCGCTTTGTTGGTTTAGATGCAGATACACAGTACACGCTTAATTTAGTATGGCCTGTTAAATTTGAAGAGTATCGCCCTTCATCTATTGCGGCTGTTAATGGGCAAACATTTACCGGTGAAGCGTTAATGGAATTTGGCTTACAAATGCCAATTTCATTCCCGCAAACATCGCTTATTTTTGAGCTTGTTAAAGCTTAAAATATAATAAGCAGTAAAAAGGGAGCTAATTAGCTCCCTTTTTTAATGATGTTTTTTAAGCTATTAGTCGAGTTTAGATTCAATAAGCTCTAAGGCTTCTTCTAAAATAGTTTCTACTGCTTTTTTAGCGCGTTCTGGATTACGTGATTTAATCGTATCTAAAATATCAGCATGTTTTGCTACATCGGCACCTGGCACACCTTTAATATGGTTTGTGTAACGAATACTTACACGCAGCGCAGTGCTAATAAATTCTGTTAACTGCACAAAAAAGCGATTATTACTGGCCACTAATATACTGGTATGAAAGGCAATGTCAGCCTCTAGCGGATCGTCTAAGCCTTCATCTGCATCGGCCATGCGAGCAAGTGCGTTATCTATTTCAGCAAGTTGCTCAGCTGTGGCATTTACAGCGGCTAAAGCGGCTGCTTGTGGCTCAAGTGCTACACGTACTTGAGTAAATTCTTTTAATAAAGAGAGTGATGGTTTGCTGCTTAAAATCCAACGTAGTACGTCGGTGTCAAACATATTCCAGCTACTTTCTGGTAAAACACGAATACCTTGTTTAGGACGAGAAGAAATAAGCCCTTTAGCTGAGAGCATTTTAACCGCTTCACGCGTTGCACTGCGGCTCACATCGTACTTTATACATAAATCAGCTTCAGACGGTAGTCCTTCACTAACAGGGTAAATACCACGCACAATAGCAAAGCCCAGATCATGGGTTAATTGTTGTGTTAAATTTTGACGGGGTTGGCTTTTCATTGCGTAGGATTCCGTATTGAACATTACTTTATTATATATCATATATCATATTAATGTACTCAAGGATATGATATAAACTTTTAATCAGTTAAATATTTTAACACAGTGTTTTAGTGCGTTATAACGACTATTGGCGTTTTTAATAAGCAAAACATTGATGCAAGTTGTTGTTTGGAGAGTTTAATTTGGACACCCTAGCTCAATATCATAGTATTTCTGGCAAAGTTATTTTTATAACGGGTGGCGCATCAGGCATTGGCAGAGCAATGGTTAAATCCTTTGTAAAGCAAAATGCAAAAGTGGCATTTATAGATATTGACGATGCTGCAGCGCAATCGCTTATTAGCGAATTACCCGATGCAAATTTATGGTACAGGCAAGTTGATGTAACCAACTCACACACACTCCAGCAATCATTGGTCGATGCGTGCGCAGCCTTAGGTACTATTAATATTTTGGTCAATAATGTAGCGAATGATCGTCGTCAAGCAAGTGAAGACGTTACTGTGCAAGACTGGGATCAATGCTTACAAATAAATTTAAACCCAGCTTTTTTTGCCTCTCAAGTTGCTATGTCTTTTATGAAAGGCGAGGGCGCGGGCAGTATTATTAACTTTAGTTCTATTAATGCCATTATGGGACAACCTCAAATGGCCGGTTATGTAACAGCTAAAGCGGGTTTAATAGGTATGACTAAAGCACTGGCTCGCGATTATGGCGAACATGGTATTCGCGTAAACGCAATACTACCCGGCTGGGTTGCCACCGACCGTCAGCTTGCAAGCTGGTTTACACAAGAAGAGCAAGTAAAGTGGATGGAAGCCATGGCACTTAAAAAGCTCGTAACTCCTAATGACGTTGCGAACTTAGCACTCTTTTTAGCCGCTGACGAAAGCAGTATGATCACCGGTCAAAGTATTAAAATTGACGGTGGGAGGCTTTAAAGCTTGGCTACTTCAACCTTTTTTATTGCTGTTGATTGGGGCACAAGCCATTTAAGGGCTTATTTGTGCGAAGTAAACGCGCAATCAACACTTAAACTATTAGCGCAAAGAGATGGGTTAGGTGTTGTTAAAGCTAATCAAAACTTTGAGCAAACCCTAATTGATACTGTGGCTGTATGGAAGCAGCAGTATGGAGATTTGCCTATTTATATAGCCGGGCAAATTACTTCAAGTATAGGCTGGCATGAAACCCCTTATTTAGAATGCCCAATTAACCCAGAAGGTTTGCTTAGTGCGGCTGTTACTTTTGAATGCAATGGGCACACCATAAAGGCATTGCCTGGCACAAAGTGCACGCTGCAAAATGGTTTATTTGACGTTATGCGCGGGGAAGAGCTGCAAATACTCGGTTTTTTAAAGCAAAACCCCGAATATCAGCAAGGCAAAATATTACTTTGTTTACCGGGCACACACACAAAGTGGGTGCTACTAAATGACGGGCAAATAACCTATTTTAAAACGGCGATGACCGGCGAGTTATATGACTTACTTTGCCATCAAAGCGTATTAATACCTAATGACTGTGCAGAGGGTGAGTTTGACTTTAAGGCATTTGAGCAAGGTTGTGAGCTGACCCTAGGCAGCGATAGCGGTAACTTAGCGCATGGCATTTTTAGTGTAAGAACTCGCCAGCTTTCAAAAGAGTTAACGCCAGTGCAAGCTAAAGCATACTTATCGGGAGTGTTAATTGGCAGCGATGTACGTGCAGCACGCCATGCAAGCGAATGGCAATTACTAAGCGATACACAAGTCGTGGTTATTGGCACAAAGCAGCTTAATAAATGCTTTACCACCGCGCTTAAACAAATAGGCGTTAAGTGCGTTGAGTTTGATATTAAAACAGCCACTTTGAGCGGTTTTAATTACCTGTTTAATTTAGAGTCAAAAAAATAAACCCCTTTATAACGATTAAATTATAAAGGGGTTAACGGGAAGCTGTTATAGCAGCAATTTAATTAAGCGCTTATAGCTGCTTGCTTGTTATCAATGTATTGATTAAGCGTCGCTACTTGCGCGTCATTAAAGCGTAGCCCTAATTTGCTACGGCGCCACAAAATGTTGTAAGCGTTTTCTGCCCATTCTTCACTTAGTAAGTAATCTACTTCTGCTGCAAATAAACCATGGCCAAAGTCTTGGCCTAAATCGCTTAGCTGTGTTGCACTACCTAAAATTAGTTTAGCGCGAGTACCGTAGGTACGTACAAAGCGTTTAAGAGTCACTTCTGGTAACCAACTATAAGCAGCGCTAAGTTCAGACTTAAGCGCTTCTACCGAGCTAAAATCGCCGCCAGGAAGCGCACTGTGCTTAGTCCACGCTTCACTCATTTGCGGGTAAAACTCTTCGAGCTTGTTTACTGCGGCCTCGGCAAGTTTACGGTAAGTGGTAATTTTCCCGCCAAATACACTCAGTAATGGTGTTTGCTTACCTTCGCTTGAAAGCTCTAATTTATAATCGCGTGTTACGGCTTGCGCATTAACTGACTCGTCATCAAGTAATGGGCGCACACCTGAGAAGGTATGTACTATGTCTTCGCGTTTAATGTGGTTTTTAAAGTAGCTGTTAGTAATATCGATTAAGTAATCGATTTCTTCATCACTAATTTTAACATCTTGTGCTGCGCCTTTGTGTTCAACATCGGTGGTGCCTACCAGCGAGTAGTCATCCTCAAACGGAATAACAAACACGATACGCTGATCTTTATTTTGTAAAATGTATGCTTGTTTTTCATCATGGATGCGAGGCACCACAATGTGGCTGCCTTTAACAAGTCGAATATTTTGTGGTGACTTTTCAATAAGTGCTTCGTCAAATAACTTAGCAACCCAAGGGCCTGCAGCGTTAACTATACCTTTAGCCGAAATAGTATATTTAGCTTTACTATTTTGTTGCTCTAGCGTCACTTGCCATTTGTCTTGCTCGCGTTTAGCGTTTACACACTTAGTTTGCGTAGCAATGGTCGCGCCTTTGTTTTGAGCCGCCAGCGCGTTTAAAACAACTAAACGAGAGTCATCAACCCAACCATCAGAGTATTCAAAACCTTTGGTAATTGAAGGCTCTAACACGCTGTTTTCACCAAACTTAATACCACGAGAACCTGCAAGCGTCTCGCGCTTAGCTAGGTTGTCGTACATAAATAGGCCAATGCGAATCATCCACGCAGGGCGCAGGTGTTTTTGATGTGGAAGTCTAAAGGTTAGCGGCCACATTATGTGAGGTGCATTTTTAAGTAGCACTTCACGCTCAGCTAGCGCCTCTTTTACTAATCTAAACTCGTAATGCTCGAGGTAGCGCAAACCACCGTGGATCAGCTTTGAACTGTTTGAAGACGTTGCGCAGGCTAAATCTGATTGTTCGCACAAAAGTACTTTTAATCCTCTGCCTGCTGCATCAGCTGCTATTCCGGTGCCGTTTACTCCGCCACCGATGACTAGTAAGTCATATTCGTTATCTGCTAATTCCACCGAGCTAACCTTTTTATTTGTAATATAAATAAGACATATAGCATCATAAAGCTGTGGCTCTTATTTGACAATAGATAACCGCGCTTTTTGCTTGTTAATTTTTGATCCTGATCTTTTTAAAAACACCCTGCGTACAACGCGCTATTTGACTAGCCTTAAAGGTGTTTTATAAGCCGCTAACTTAATTAACGGCTTGTTGGCAATCGTCACTAGATAAACGAACTTGCGCTACACAGTGCTGCCATTTTGCGTATAAATCGTTACGCTCATCGGCGCTCATTGTTGGCTCAAAACGACGATCACAGGTCCACATTTTTGCCAACTGCTCAGTCGACTCGTAAATACCTGTTTGTAAGCCTGCTAAAAATGCTACGCCTAAAGAGGTGGTTTCGGTCACTGTTGGGCGCTCTACGGTTGCACCTAAAATGTTAGATAAAAAGGTAAGCACCCAGTTATTTTTAACCATACCGCCATCTACACGTAGCACGCTTGGGCGTAGGCCATCACGTTCCATTGCTTTTTGTAAATCTTTGGTTTGATAACCAACTGATTGAAGCGCTGCTGCAACAATGGTGCTAATGCCTGAGTCGCGCGTTAAACCTAAAATGGCACCACGTGCATTAGGGTCCCAATACGGTGCGCCTAAACCTGTAAACGAAGGCACTAAAAATACCCCATGATCAAGCGGGACATCTTTTACTAATGACTCGCTCTCGCCGGCATGGCTTAGTAGTTTTAAGCCTTCAACAATCCACTGCATAGTGGCGCCTGCCATAAAAATACTGCCCTCAATGGCGTAAGTTGGCTTGCCATTTAACCTATAAGCGACCGTAGTCAGTAAGCGGTTTTCAGATGTGAGCGCTTTTTCGCCGGTATTAAGCATTAAAAAACAGCCCGTACCATAGGTGCTTTTAGCCATGCCTTGTTCAAAACATGCATGGCCAACAAGGGCTGCTTGCTGATCTCCGGCAATACCACAAACCCGAATAGGCGCGCCAAAAATATCTTCGCTGGTTGAGCCAAACTCGTCTGCTGAGTCCATAACTTGTGGCAGCATAGATTCAGGAATTTCGAATAAGTCGAGTAACTCTTGATCCCATTGCTGAGTATGGATATTAAATAACATAGTGCGAGATGCGTTAGTTGCATCGGTACGGTGCTCTTTGCCGCCTGTTAGTTGCCAAAGCAAGTAAGTATCAACAGTACCAAAAGCCAGTTCGCCAGCAAGGGCTTGCTCGCGTGCACCTTCTACGTTATCTAAAATCCAGCGCACTTTAGTGGCTGAAAAATAAGGGTCTAGTAGTAGGCCTGTTTTATCGCTAATCGTTTGGCAAAGCTCGTCAGTACTTAGGCTTTCGCAATAAGCGCTGGTGCGGCGGTCTTGCCAAACAATAGCGTTATAAATTGGTTTGCCTGTTTTTTTGTTCCATACCAGTGTGGTTTCGCGTTGGTTGGTGATACCAATAGCAATAATTTCTTCAGGCTTTACGTCTTTTTTAGCCAGCACTTCGCGGCTTGTACTTAGCACAGTTTGCCAAATATCGTTGGGATCGTGTTCTACCCAGCCATTTTGCGGAAAATGCTGCGAAAATTCTTGTTGTGCTGACCCAAAAACGTCTGCATCTTTTGTAAACAAGATGGCCCGAGAGCTTGTGGTTCCTTGATCAATTGAGAGTATGTATTTGGACATGATATTTGTGTTATTTATCTTATCTTATATATGACTAGATTGCCTTTAACTAAGGTTAATGGCAATGGTTTTTTCTTAAAATAGCCGAATAAAAAATAAACACGCAGGTTTTATTTGCTAACTCTTTTAAATAACAGGCGTTTTATTTTGTGATTATTTTAAGCGCGAACGCGGCTATATATAAAAATAGCCGCTTAAAACTTAATATTATTTGGTGTGTGGTTTAGCTTGTTGCCAATCCATACCCGTTGAAAAGCGGTTATCAAACCCGCGCCATTGTGGCAATGGTTTATCATCAACAACCGCTTGGTCGCCGTTTTGTGGCAAATCTAAGTATTCACATTGACTGGTAATGCCTTTTACATGGCAATCCATCATGGCAAGTACAAAGTGTTTGTTGGTCTCGTTTAGGGTGCGCATAGACCACGATGGCTCGTAGTAATGGCCAATATCTAGTTCACTACTACTTTGTGCAATAGCAGGCGCAGGGTGCGGTGCAATATTATGGCGAGCATTTTTGTAAGTAAGCATGTACTTATCTGAGCTGCCTGTTTGATTGTAAAGGTTTTTAATACCTTCATAACCCGATATATCATCTAAGCTGCCCGCTACATAAAGCGAAGGTACTTTAATGTTTTGCATAGCATCGGCTTTAAATAGGTTATGCTGCCCGCCCCACGGTGCAAAGGCCACCATGGCTTTTATGCGTGTATCTACTTGCGGGTTTTTATATTGCCCACCAGCACAGCTATTTAGTAATTGCTGAACTTGTTTAATTTGTGCTGGGTCTTTCATGCCCGTAAACATTGCGGTTGTTTGCTCATTAAAGTCATAACAACCGCCAATTGTATTTACCGCGCCATAGCCACCCATAGAATAGCCAATAATACCTGCGCTGTTGTTATCTACTTGCTTGCTGGCAAAGTTGTTTTGCTCATTAAAGTAATTAATAACAAATTGCTGATCGCGAGAGCGGTTTATAAGCGTGCTAAAAAAGCCCGAAAACGGTGCGTTTTTAAAATCAACATCAGCATTGGTTGAGTCGGTATGATCAAGGGCAGCAACTATGTACCCATGCGACGCTAAGTGCTCACCAAGGTAGTACATAATGGTGCGATAGCCTGTATAACCGTGCGAAAGCACTATCACAGGGTAATGCTCTTTATTATTAATGGCTACATCGCGCATTGCATCGGCTTGCAAAGTAAACTCTTTACCTGAGCGAGTTTGATCGGTGTAGCTGGTAAGTGGCGCTTTTGCTGTATTTGCAGCCGGGTACCATACTTCTACTTTTAAAGGGCGATCTTTTTGACCTTGTGTAGCTGGGTCAAACTGCGCTGGGTTTACTAAATCAAGCGTTTTTACGCCAACGCTGTAGCTACCTTTGGCAGCAAGCTCTGGAAGTACTTCGCTGGTTATTGGCGGGTAGAGTTGCTCTGGCGTGCTTTGAGCAGCAAAAACGGCACTTGCTGATAAACAGCTCGTTGCTAATACTAAGGCTTTTGAAAGCGCCTTAAATGTGTGTGTGGTTGTCATTGTGTATCCTTGTTGTGTGTATTTTTTATTATTAATTTAGATTGTTAGACTCAACGCTATCACTGTATTTAAGCTGCCACTGCGCCCGTAGCTCATCCATTATATTCATAACTCTTAGGCTAGTACTGAGCGGTAATACACTGCTTTGTGTTTGCTGCTGTAAAATACACTCGCTAACGTGATCAATTTCAAACTTAAAGTTTTCATCGTCATTAAAGCTAAAATCAAAGCGCTGCATTTGTTGTGCGTTTAAATGTAGCTCTAGTGACTGAGCCCCCACAAATTCATCAATACGAATATATCCATACTCACCTAAAATACAGGCTTGAGTAGGGCCATTTTGTTGTAAAGCACTACTTAGCTGTGCAAATTGGCCTTGGCCGTAATTTATAAGGGTTACGCTTCGCTCATCTACGCCGGTCGTGCTTTTATGTACTAATGATTTAATTTGCTCAGGGGCTTTATTAAATACCACATCGGCAATCGATATAGGGTAAATACCTAAATCGAGCAATGCACCGCCAGCGGTTGCAGGGTTCATTAATCGGTGTGATGAATCAAACTCACCCGCTAGGCTAAAATTGGCATTCACACTGTGTACTTTACCTATTACGCCTTCGCTTAATAGCTGCTGCAGTTTTACTATAGCTGGTAAAAAGCGCATCCAAACACCTTCCATTAAAAAGCGATTTTGCTGCTGCGCTAGTTCTTTAAGTGTAATGAGTTGCTGAGCATTAACAGTAATGGGTTTTTCGCTTAGTACATGCTTATTGTGTGTTAAGCATTGTGCTATGGCTTTAAAGTGTTGCTCGTGGGTATTGGCAATATAAATGGCATCAATGTTTGGGCATTGCATAAGGGCTTGGTAGCTCTCATAGCCTTTAATTGAATAGTGTGTGGCAAACTCATTTGCGCGCTGCATACTCGTCGATGCAGCACCAATAAGCTGAGCATCAGCGCAATGCGCAATGCTCTTAGCAAAGGTGTGAGCAATATTGCCACACCCAATAATTCCCCAATTAACCTTTGCCATGCTTATTCCTTAATTTAATTTAAAAAGACGTAATTTGTAATCCTGAACCTGCTGAACATACGTAAATGTCGGCATTTAAGTTAAAGCGTTCAAAGTAGTGCTGCTCTACTGCTGCTTTAATTAGTGGCACTTCAGCATCACGGCATAAACATACAATAGCACCACCAAAGCCACCACCGGTCATGCGTACTGCACCGCGTTCGCCCATGGCTTCTTTACAAATTTCTACTAGGCCATCGGTCGCTGGTACGGTTACTTCAAAGTTATGTTTAAGCGACTGGTGCGATGCAGCCATTAGCTCACGTAGCGCGTCAATGTCGTTATTTTGCAGCGCTTTAGTTGCTGCAATTACACGGTCGTTTTCGCTAATTACATGGTGTGCACGTTTGTATTCGTTCTCGCTCAATGCGTCTTTTGTTGCTTCAAGCGTGGCCATGTTTGCTTTACGAAGTGTGGCTACATTCATTTTTGCAGCTGCTTGCTCACAGTCAACACGACGTTGGTTGTATTCGCTATCTACCAATTTACGTGGGTAGTTAGAGTTAACAATAACAATGTTTAAGTCATCGGGTACTTTTACAGACTCGGTTGCTAGGTTTTCACAGTCAATTAAAAGAGCATGGCCGTTTTCGCCTTTTGCTGAAATAAGCTGATCCATAATGCCCGATTGGCAATGCATAAAGTCGTTTTCGGCTTCTTGGCCTAGTAATGCGATTTTTTCTTCGCTTAAACCAAGCTGTGCAATATGGTTAAACATACCACCAACAGCAACTTCTAGCGCAGCCGATGACGATAAGCCACTGCCTTGCGGTAAGTTACTATCAATCAGTAAATCGGCGCCGCGTAAAGTATGGCCCGCACGCTTTAATACAAATGACACGGCACGAATATAGTTACCCCATTGCGATTGTCCTTCGCTGATATCTTCATCAACGCTAAAGCTGTCTTTTTCGCCTGGGTAATTTAACGAATGCACGGTAATAATGTTGTCGTCGCGCTCTTTAAACATAACTTGAGTACGAAACTCTAACGAGCACGGAAATACAAAACCGTCGTTGTAATCGGTAAATTCGCCAATTAGGTTTACACGCCCTGGCGCTGCAGCAATACCTTGAGCAGGCGCACCGTACAGTGATAAAAATTGTTGTTGAAAATCGTTAAGCGTCATCTGTGTGTCCTGCTGTTTTTTTATAGTGTGTGGTACTGGCTGCTTGTAAAATAGAGGCAGCTGTTTCTGCGCTTAAATCGCGCTGGCTTTCGCCTAGCATTTCGTAGCCAACCATATGTTTTTTTACGGTAGCAGAGCGAAGTAGCGGCGGGTAAAAGTGGGCATGTAAGCGCCAATGTTGCTCATCTGAGCCACGATTAGCGGGTGCATTGTGCCACCCCATAGAATACGGGAAGCTACAATTAAATACGTTGTCGTATTTAGTTGTTAATACTTTTAGTGCCTGAGCTAAAGAATCTGTTTGTGCATCGTTTAGCTGGCTAAAGTTTTGAATGTTATCTTTAGTTACGATCATTGTTTCAAACGGCCATGCTGCCCAAAATGGCACCACAACAAGCCAGTGCTCGTTTTCAAATACGACGCGGGTTTTATCTGCTTTCTCTTTTTGCACGTAATCGGCAAGCATTGCGCTGCCATGCTTTTTAAAATAGGCAAGCTGCTGCGTATCTTCATCTTCTATTTCGGTTGATAAGTGCGAATGCGCCCATACTTGGCCGTGTGGGTGAGGTTGCGAGCAACCCATTATCTCGCCTTTATTTTCAAATACCTGAACACACTCATAGTGCTGTGCAAGTTCTGTGTAGTTGTCTTTCCAGGTTTTTACCACTTCGTGCAGGGCATCGTGCTCAAGCTCAGGTAGTGTTTTGTTATGCTCTGGTGAAAAACAAATCACACGGCATTCGCCGCTTGCTTCGTCAGCAATAAATAAATCGCTGTCTGACTCTAAGCTTTGCGGTTGCTCGCTGGCATTAGGCGTCAGCGCACCAAAGTCATTTCTAAATACATGTGTGTATTTGTAATCTGGGTTGCTGTCGCCATTTGCACGGGTGTTACCTGGGCAAAGTGGGCAGCTTTCATCGTGTTTTGGCAGTACGCTTTCGTTTACTGCTTCTGTTGCGCCTAACCAAGGGCGGTTATTACGATGTGGTGATACCAATACCCAACGCCCCGTTAGCGGGTTTTTACGTCTGTGAGTACTTTCTAATAAAGCCATGTTAACTCTCCAACCCACTTGGGTAATTAGTTTGCCAGCGCCATGTATCGTTGGTCATGTCGCTAAGTGTTAGTTCTGCGTGCCAGTTAAGGGTGTTTTGCGCTTTTGTGGCATCGGCGTAATTACAGGCAATATCGCCCGCTCGGCGCGGTGCACTTTTATAAGGAATATCTTTATTGGCTGATGCGCTAAATGCTTTGATCATATCAAGCACTGAATAACCTTGGCCTGTGCCTAGGTTGTAAGCATGAAAGGCGGTATCTGTTTTGTGCTGCATAAAGGCCGCTACATGGCCTTTAGCTAAATCTAAAACGTGAATATAGTCGCGTACGCCTGTGCCATCTTCGGTGTCGTAGTCGTCACCAAAAATATTAACCACCTCGCGTTTACCTACCGCAGTTTGGGCAATAAACGGCATTAAATTATTTGGAATACCATTTGGGCTTTCGCCTAATAAACCGCTTGGGTGTGCGCCTACTGGGTTAAAGTAACGAAGTGCTATACCCATAAATTTGCTGTTAGCCTTACATACGTCTTGCATGGCTTGCTCAACCATCACTTTAGTCCAACCATAAGGGTTAGTAGCGCGTATAGGGTGTTTTTCATCAATAGGCAGGTAGTCTGGCTCGCCGTACACAGTGGCCGATGAGCTAAATATAATGTGGTTAACGCCTTCATCTTGCATGTTTTGTAGCATGCTTAATGTGCCCGACACATTGTTTTGGTAATAACGCAGTGGTTGCTCGGTTGATTCACCAACCGCTTTTAGTGCTGCAAAGTGAAATACAGCCTCAGCTTGGGTGTGTTTAAGCGCAAGTTTAAATTGCTGCTCGTCTTGAATATCACCTAGGATAAACTCAAAGCGAGTGCCTGTAATCTTTTCGAGCTGGTCAAGTACGCGGGGGCTCGCATTAGATAAGTTATCGTAAATAACAGGCGTAATACCCGCCTCATGTAATGCAATACATGTGTGGCTACCTATGTAACCCATACCGCCAGTAACTAAAACTTTCATGTGTTTTCTCGAAAAGTGTATTTATATGATAAATACTACTATTAAGGTGATTTAAAAACAATAGTTATGATTGCGCGTTATTACAAATAAAAGCTTAAAAAACGTACATACCTTACAGAGGGTAAAGCATACAAATATATTGTTTTATAAGCGCTAACAAATACTTAGGTTTATCAATTAATTCTATAAACTGATTCTCTTATCGACCTAATTATCACCACAGATAAGCAGTGCTAATATAAATTGATAAACAGCGGTCATCGCAATACGTTTAAACGTTTGCCCATAAAGTGCACTGTGCGTTGAATAACATTTAATAAATTAGGAACGATCAACATGAATAAAACAATTTTATTAACCGGTGCTACTGATGGCATAGGCCTCGAAACAGCAAAAATGTTACTAGCCCAAGGTCACACAGTATTATTGCATGGCCGTAACCAAGATAAATTAAATAACGTACAAAGTGCCTTAAATGAGCAATACCCGCAGGCAAGCACTGCAACCTACGTTGCTGATTTAAGCGATATGGCGCAAGTACAAACATTGGCGCAAAGCGTTCTGAGCGATTTACAACAAGCAGATAAAATACTTGATGTACTTATTAATAATGCAGGTGTGTACAAGCTTGCTGATATAACGACAAAAGAAGGGCTTGATGCTCGTTTTGCAGTAAATACCATTGCCCCTTATTTACTTACCAAGTTGTTATTACCTGCTATGAATACTCAATCTCGCGTTGTAAACGTATCATCAGCTGCGCAATCAAGTATTAACTTTGAGTCCTTAGTAGGTAATAGGCCACTGTCAGATAGCGTTGCGTATGCACAAAGTAAATTGGCTATTACTATGTGGTCACGCCATTTAGGGCTTGCGCTCAAAGGCACAGGGCCACTAGTTGTATCGGTAAACCCTAAATCGTTACTAGGTAGTAAAATGGTTAAAGATGCATACGGACTTGATGGCGGCGACCTAAAATTAGGCGCTGATATTTTTTGCCGTGCAGCATTAAGCGATGAATTTAAAGAGGCAACAGGCCTTTACTTTGATAACGACGCAGAGTGCTTTGTTCCTCCACATCCGGATGCACTTAACAACGCTAAAAACCAGCAGCTTGTTGATACCTTAGATTCTGTATTAGCGCAGCTTAAATTAGGTAATGCATAGTGAGTGAGCAAATTACCTGGACCGTAGAAGGCCAAATTAAAGATGGCAAGTACGATCAGTTTTTAGAGGTAATGCAGCAACTTATTACCTCTGCTAAAAGTGAAGCAGGTACGGTGATGTATGAGTGGACGATGAGCGAGAATAGCCGCAGCGTACATATTTATGAGCGTTACCAAAATGAAGCCGCAGCAAAGTTACACCTGCAAGGGTGGGGCGAAAGCGGCCCGTTATTTTTAAGTGTGGTTGATATGCAACGAGTGACTGTTTACAGCCAGCTTAGTGAAGAATTTGCCAAAGCCTTTGCAGGTCCAAACACTGTATTTATGAAGCCTTTAGGTGGGTTTGTAAATTAGAAAGTAGTAAACGTTTTACCCTTTGTTGATCTAAAGAGCTCACCTCATCAGTGAGCTCTTTTTTCGTTTATACAATACTATTCTTGTTGTAAACGTTCGTAGAGCCAATCTTTTAACTCAGAACGGTCATGCTTTAGCTGGTGCATTTGTTCATCGCTGATCGGGGCATCTTTAAGTTCTAATACTCTTATTTCTTTGTCTAGCTTGTCGTACTTATCTGCTTTTTTTGCAAACTCGGTATCGCTTTTATTTAGCTCTGCAATTGTATTTAGATATTGCGGGAAGTCATTGGTGAGTGAGTGGTCTTCGCCTAACATATTCGCTCCTTAGTAGGAAAAATGAGTTACTTAAGTGAATTACTGTCTTGTCATATATTACTCTGGGGTTTACTCAATCATAAATCAACCATAGGAAGCTTAAATTGATATAGCGCAACGATTGCTTTGGATTTTGTTTAATAGCTACTTTAAAAGTAGATTAAGAGGATGATTTTTACGCTTCATTATCAATATTATTTTGAAACAGATTGTATATTTAGCTTTATTATCATTTATATCAAGTGAAACTACAATGAAGCCTCATTACAAGATTACACATCAACAAATAACAGAGGCAATACCCATGAAAGCAATGACAATTAATAATTTTGGTGGCACTGAAGAATTTGTAGCAGCAGACGTTGCAAAACCACAAGTAACAGCAGGCAACGTGTTAGTTCGTATTGCTGCAACGAGCGTAAATACAATTGATATGATGATTCGTCAAATGGGTGCTGACCTACCATTTGCTCCAAAGTTACCTGGTATTTTAGGTATGGACTTTGCGGGTACCATTGAAGCAGTTGGTGAGGGCGTAACAGAATTTGCAGTAGGCGACGAAATTTACGGTTGTGCGGGTGGACTAGGCGACTTACCAGGTGCACTTGCAGAGTTTATGCTTGCAGATAAGCGTTTAATTGCTCACAAACCTAAAAACCTAACAATGAAAGAAGCGGCAGCTATTCCACTTGTAGGTATTACAGCACTTGAAGGTTTAACACGTGCAAATGTAAGCGCAGGCCAAAAAGTATTAGTGCACGGTGGAGCAGGTGGTGTAGGCCATTTAGCGGTACAACTTGCTAAGCATTTTGGCGCAGATGTTTACTCAACGGGCGGTAACGCTGAGCAGCTAGCCCTTATTGAAAGCTTTGGCGCAACAGGCATTAACTTTAAAGACGAAACCGTAGAGCAATACGTTGAAAAACACACAAGCAACGTTGGTTTTGATATGGTGTTTGACACAGTAGGCGGCGGTAACCTGACTAACTCTTTTGCAGCGGCAAAATTAAATGCTCAGGTATCTACAACGCTTTCTTTATTAGAGCTTGATTTAAGCCCAGTACATTTTAAAGGGTTATCGTTAAATGTAATCTTTATGCTTATTCCAATGATCCACGACTTTAACCGTCAAGATCATGGCGACAAACTAGCACAGCTTGCACAAATTGTTGAAGCAGGCGGGATGCGCCCAGTACTTGATGAGCAATCGTTTACACTTGCAGATACTGCTAAAGCACACGACCGTTTAGCTAGCGGCCAAGCAATGGGCAAAGTGGTAATTGACGTACAATAATGCATTAAAGCCGGCTTTTTAGCCGGCTTCTTTATAATCCTCATATACCCTTAAAATATAGCCCTAACGCAAGAAAAACAAACCTCATTTATATTGACGAATTAATAGTGATAGAATGCAACGCTTGGCGCCACCTACGTAACATGAGTGGTCGATAATTTAATAAGGTCGTTGTGTAATGCTGTTAATGATCGATAACTACGATTCGTTTACGTATAACCTAGTACAATATTTTCAGCGCTTAGACCAAGAAGTTTTGGTAAAGCGTAATGACGAAATATCTGTTGCACAAATAAAGCAACTAAACCCGCAGCATATTGTTATTTCACCTGGGCCATGTACGCCTAATGAGGCGGGCGTATCACTGAGTGTTGTTGAGCAGCTAAAAGGGCAATTTCCTATTTTAGGCATTTGCCTAGGGCATCAAACTATCGCGCAAGCATTAGGCGGTGACGTAATTAGAGCCAAAAAAGTAATGCACGGGAAAACATCGCCCATAGTGCATACTAATAAAGGTGTATTTAAAGGTTTGGTAAATCCATTAACGGTATGTCGTTATCATTCGCTGGTGGTTAAGCATCAAAGCCTACCGAGTGAATTAGAAATAACAGCATGGAGCCAAACCGAGCAAGGTGAGTTTGACGAAATTATGGGCTTACTTCATACCGAGCTTGCAATAGAAGGTGTGCAGTTTCACCCTGAGGCAATTTTAACTGAGCATGGTTTGCAATTGCTTGATAACTTTTTAACTCGCTTCTAATGTTATAATACAAAACGCATTTTATATTAATTGAATGGATGCCATGACTGAACTTGTAACCCAGCAGCGTATTGCCAAAGTATTAGACCAACGAGCACATGATTTATTGCTTGGGCACAGCTTTGCACATCAGCAAATTGGTTTCATTCATACCCTTGATATAGATTACGGCGAACCGATGAAGCAGCGCACCTTGTTGCAGGTTGAAGTGGCCGCGCAACAAAAGCGCCAGCAAAGCAGTACAGCACATCATAAATATCGTGCACAAGCGAGTGAACAGCTGCATAAAGTAATCGAAACCGCAATTTTTAAACAGCTCGAAGATATGGACGGTGTTATACACAGCACCATAGGTATTGAAGACGGCATTGCCAGTATACTCGACATACTTGCAGTAAAGTCGGCATCTGTTGGGCGCCTTGAGCCCTTAGTTAACGATTTAAGCTGGCTAGGTCGCGAGCTTGTAACCTTGGTTAATTTGCCTTATTACCGTAATCAACGCAGCAAAAACACCTCAGTTAAAGTAGACAGCCCCGCATTGGCGCTTCGTTATATTGGGCTTGATAACTTGCAGTTAGTCATTCCTACATTTGCAGTACGTCATTGGATGCCGCACAGTACTGATCCATTTTCACTTTTAAAGCGCAGGTTACGCGACAGCGCGATGGCCAATGCTATTGCAGCACAAAAAATAGCAGAGCTTAACGAGGTAAACCCCATACATGCTTTTACTTTGGGTATGTTATTAGATGTAGGGCGAATTGCATTAGTACGTTTATATTTAAAAACGTTTGAGCAGGTATGGCAGCGCAAAGTACAAATAGCACGACAAGAGCAACAAAAAGACTTACACACCGCTTTATTAGAGCTAAAACCCGACCCGCTATTTTTAACTACGTTACTTAGTAATAAGTCTTTAGCGATAAGCGCTCAAGTTATTGAGCAAATGGCGTTTAAGTATTTACCGTTTAAAGGGGTAATGCAGCAACTTGTGCATGGTGTAGATAAAAATGACGAAATGCTACCTTTAACCAACATTATGCTAAAAGCACGTTGTTACTCTCAATATCTCAATTTAAAAGAGCACCAACTTATTGAGCCCGACGAAACACTGTCGTGGTTTTCGTATTTTAAGTTCACTAAAACGGAACTAAAAACCCTTCAAACAAGTAATTTTACCAATTTAGCTATTCAAATTGACTAAAAATCTGAATTTTTTGTTAATTTTTTTGCGACTAATCATTCATCCTACACGCTTTCCTATAGTAACTTATTAGCGCTTAAAGCTAGCCGCAGTTCAATGCGCAGCCGCAAAGAGGCTAAAATGCGGTGGTTATTCACTTTGCTAATAGTTATTCACTATCTATGAAATAATATCCCAAGCCCTTTATTTTCAAGGGGTAGATGAAAGTTTTTAACGAGACAGTACTCATTTATTCTGAAATAATGTGCGTCTGAAAATTGAACCACAAAGCAATTTTGCGCAATTATCAGAGTCTGATTTTGCCTATAAAGTTGGTTACAAATATTAACCAAACACCTATTTTGATGTTTTGTGTTGCTCACAATTAAGAGGAAATAAAATGACAGTCAATCGCGAATTATTTGATCAAGTAATGGTTCCTAACTACGCACCTTCAAGCGTAATTCCTGTTCGAGGCGAAGGCTCTCGTGTATGGGATCAACAAGGTCGAGAATTTATCGATTTTGCTGGTGGTATTGCAGTTAACTGTCTAGGCCATTGCCACCCTGCATTAGTAGGCGCATTAAAAGAGCAAGGCGAAAAAATTTGGCATCTTTCAAATGTAATGACCAACGAGCCAGCACTTCGTCTAGCTAAAAAAATGGTTGATGCTACTTTTGCTGACAAAGTTTACTTTGCCAACTCTGGCGCAGAAGCAAACGAAGCCGCACTTAAATTAGCGCGTCGTTTTGCACTTGATAAATTTGGCGCAGAAAAATCACAAATCATCGCATTCAACAAAGGTTTCCACGGTCGTACATTCTTTACCGTAACTGTTGGCGGCCAAGCGGCATACTCAGATGGTTTTGGCCCTAAGCCTGGCGACATTGTTCATTGTGATTACAACGACCTAGCTGCTTTTGAAAAACTAATTAGCGACAAAACATGTGCAGTAATGATGGAGCCACTTCAAGGTGAGGGCGGAATTGTTTCGCCAACTGATGAGTTTGCTCAAGGTGTTCGCGATTTATGTACTAAGCACAACGCACTGCTTATTTTTGATGAAGTACAAACAGGTGTTGGCCGTACTGGCGATTTATACGCATACCAAGGCTTAAACGTAGTACCTGATATTTTAACTTCAGCTAAAGCACTTGGCGGCGGTTTTCCTATTGGCGCTATGATCACAACTACTGAGATTGCACAGCATCTTAAAGTAGGTACTCACGGTTCTACATACGGTGGTAACCCACTAGCGTGTGCTGTTGCAGAAGCTGCATTTGATACTGTAAATACACCTGAAGTACTTGCTGGCGTAAAAGAAAAAGCCGCGTTATTTAACGAGCTACTTGCAGCGGTAAACGAAAAATACAACGTATTTAGCGAAATTCGTGGCCAAGGTTTATTAATTGGTGCAGTAGTAAACGAGCAATATAAAGGCCGTGCTAAAGAGTTTTTAGTAGCGGGTACTGAGCAAGGCTTAATGTCATTAGTGGCAGGCGCTGACGTAGTTCGTTTTACTCCTTCACTAGTCATTACCGAAGCAGACATTCGCGAAGGTATGGCACGCTTTGAAAAAGCAGTAGCAAGCGTAGTAAACGCATAAGCTACCTAAGCCAAGTAATTAAGGGCAAACCCTGTTTGCCCTGTAAATCCTATTTACCGTTATTTATAAGGGAGCAAGCGGACTCATGATGATCCTTCGCCCAATCCAGCAAAATGATTACTCAGCATTACTGAAAATTGCCCACGAATCAGGGCATGGTTTTACGTCTTTGCCTTTAAATGAAGAGCTATTACAAAAGAAGATTGACCATTCAGTAAGCTCATTTGCTAAACAAACGTCACAACCCGGTGACGAAGGCTACTTGTTTGTTCTTGAAGATAGCGAAACCGGTGAAGTAGTTGGCACATCTGCAATAGAAGCAGCTGTAGGCCTTGATGATGCATTTTATCATTACCACTTAAGTAAAGTGATTCATTCATCACGCACATTAGACGTATACAAAGCGGTTGATATTTTAACGCTGTGTAACGACTACACCGGTGCAACAGAATTATGTACGCTATTTTTAAAAGATGGATATCGTAAAAACTGTAACGGTAAACTTCTTTCAAAAGCGCGCTTTATGTTTATTAAGCAACATCAGGCACGTTTTGCACAAACCGTAATCGCAGAAATGCGCGGTGTGTCTGACGAAAGCGGCAGTAGCCCTTTTTGGCAGTGGTTAGAAGAGCACTTTTTCTCAATGGACTTTCCTACAGCCGACTACCTAACAGGTATTGGCCAAAAGGTATTTATTGCAGAGCTAATGCCAAAGTACCCAATTTACGTAAACTTGCTAAGCAAAGATGCGCAAGCGGTCATTGGTAAAGTGCACGACAACACACGCCCAGCTATTGAGCTTTTAAAAAGCGAAGGTTTTACGTTTAACGGCTACGTAGACATTTTTGACGCCGGCCCAACGGTTGAAGCAAAAGTAGATAACATTGCCACTATTCGTAATGCACATAACTTTAAAGTTGAAATAGGCGAAGCGTCAGGCGACACCATGGTGCTTTTAGCCAACGAAAAGCTTGAAGGTTTTAGAGCAACTGTAGCGCCAATGTCGTATGACAACAGAGCAGACAGCCTTGTTTTATCGCAAGAGTTAGCCGATGCATTGCAACTACAATCTGGCGATATTGTTAGCGCAACCCCAGTTTAATTTAGGAGAAAGTATATGACTCATCCTGCACAATTTATTAATGGTCAATGGTCACAAGGCCAAGGCACAGAATTTAACTCAGTAAACCCTGCAAATAACGACGTTATTTGGCAAGCATCATCAGCAACTGCTGATCAAGTTGATGCCGCTGTAAATTCAGCGCGTGAAGCATTTTACGCATGGGCTGATAAAAGCTTTGCTGAGCGTTTAGAAATAGTTAAAGCATTCGCAGCACAATTAAAAGAAAACAGCGAAGAGCTAGCTATTACTATTGCTCAAGAAACTGGTAAGCCACTATGGGAAACGCGCACTGAAGCGGGCGCTATGGTTGGTAAAATTGCCATTTCTGAAAAAGCATTTTTAGAGCGCACTGGCGACGTAGAAAACGCAATGCCACTAGGGCGTGCCATGATCCGTCATAAGCCACATGGCGTGGTCGCGGTATTTGGCCCATATAACTTCCCAGGGCATTTACCTAACGGGCATATTGTTCCTGCGCTTTTAGCGGGTAACACGGTTGTGTTTAAACCATCAGAGCTAACACCAAAAGTTGCCGAGCTTACGCTTAAACTATGGGAAAAAGCAGGTTTGCCAGCAGGTGTTATTAACCTTGTTCAAGGTGAAGTAGAAACGGGTAAAGCCCTTGCTGCTCACAAAGGTATTGATGGCTTGTTCTTTACTGGTTCTTCACGCACTGGTCATATTTTACATGAGCAGTTTGCAGGTCAGCCGGGTAAAATTTTAGCGCTTGAAATGGGTGGTAATAACCCACTTATTATTACCGACGTTGAAGATACCAAAGCAGTTGTACACGATATTATTCAATCTGCATTTATTTCAAGCGGCCAGCGTTGTACGTGTGCACGTAAATTGTTTTTACCTAAAGGTAGCAAAGGCGATGCAATTTTAGAGCGCCTTATCACTGCAACAAAAGCCATTAAAGTAGGTAACTACGATGATGCAGATCAGCCATTTATGGGCTCTATGATCTCATCAGCGGCAGCAGCAGGCATGGTTAAAGCACAAAGCGAGCTAGTTGCACTTGGTGGTAAAGTATTAGTAGAGCTTGAGCACACAGCGAATACGGGCTTTGTAACGCCAGGTATTATTGAGTGTTCAGCAATTGGCGACTTCCCAGATGAAGAACATTTTGGACCACTTTTAAAAGTATTCCGTTTTGAGAGCTTTGACCAAGCAATTGATAAAGCAAACGACACAACGTTTGGTTTATCAGCTGGCTTACTAAGCGACAGCGAAGCAGACTACGACCACTTTTTACGTCGTATTCGCGCAGGTATTGTTAACTGGAACCGCCCAATTACTGGCGCATCAAGCGCAGCACCATTTGGTGGTATTGGCGCGTCGGGTAATCACAGAGCAAGTGCGTATTACGCAGCTGATTACTGTGCATACCCAGTTGCTTCTGTAGAGCTTGAAAAAGTAGCGATGCCGGCAACATTAAGCCCAGGCTTAAAAATAGATTAAGTACTACTTAATTACTACAAAAGCAGCTTCGGCTGCTTTTTTTGTATTGCTATCGCGCAAAGCTAGTAATTAGCAGCACTTTCTGCTTAAATCTAATCAATTAACGTTTTTAAGGTGACAGTAATGGTTTTAGACAGGCAAGGGTACGATGATTTGATCATGTATCTAACTCAAAATTTAGCTTTATTTGAGAAGCCAGGCGAAATTAAACCAGGTGCACCTACGGTTATGGAACTAATTGAAGACGTAATAGCCCATAACGTTATGCTTATTTGTGAGCAACACACAAACCTTAATACCGAACAACGCAGTCAAATTGTGCGTGAAGTTGACGGCATAGTTTACGATTTACAAGAAGTCCTCAGTAGCATTACCTCACAGCCTGTTACGGTTGAACAGCATGCCTTTATAGACGAGTTTGCAAGCTTAATTAAAAACTTGTTCGATAGCGCAGTAACTCAAGAGTCTTAATTTTTAGTTAACCTGAACTCTGGTTAAG